>NZ_JASCPO010000147.1:0-14430 GCF_029960145.1 Pseudomonas sp. PS01299
CGATAGCGGTGTATCAGCCGACATTGATGTTGAATGTCAGTCAGCTATCGCGAGCAGGCTCACTCCTACAGATTGGTGGTGTTTTCAGGTATTGCGCTGGGTCAGGGCGCGCTCCATGCGGCGGATGCCCTCTTCGAGCAACGACCGTGGGCAGCCGAAGTTCAGGCGCACGAACTGTTGGTGCTGATCGCCGAAATCCAGCCCGGCGCTCAGACCGACCCTGGCCTGTTCGAGGAAGAACTGTTGCGGATTGTCCAGGTCCAGCGCCGAGCAATCGAGCCACGCCAGATACGTCCCTTGCGGCACATTGATCGTCACCCCCGGCAAGCGGCTGCGCACCGCATCCACCAACCAGTCGCGGTTGGCCTGCAGATAGGTTTTCAGCTCGGCCAGCCACGGCGCACCTTGGCTGTAGGCGACGCGGGTGGCTTCCATGCCCAGCGGGTTGACGCTGTCGACCATGCCGCAGCGCGCGTGGTTGACGCGTTCGCGCAGGGCGGCGTCCTGGATGATCATGAACGAGGTCTTGAGGCCGGCGATGTTGTAGGCCTTGCTCGCCGACATCAGGGTGATGGTGCGCTTGGCGATTTCCGGGCTGAGGGACGCGGTCGGAATGTGCACGCGGCCGTCGAAGCACAGTTCGGCGTGGATCTCGTCGGAGATGATCCAGGCGTCCTGTGCCGCACAGATATCCGCTACGGCTTGCAGCTCCTCACGGCCAAACACCTTGCCGATCGGGTTGTGCGGGTTGCTCAAGAGCAGGGCGCCGCCACCGTTCAGCGATTCGCGCAGGGTCTCCAGCGGCGTGGCGTAAGTGCCATCGGCCTGGGGGATGAATTCCAGCTCGACCTTGTTCAGCCCCCAATGCCCCGGCGCATGCCGCAGCGGCGGGTAGTTCGGCACTTGCACCACGACGTTCTGCTGCGGCTGTACCAGGGCTTTCAAAGCCATGTTGAAACCGGATTCAACGCCCGGCAGGAAGATCAGCTCCTGCGGTTTGACCTTCCAGGCGAACTTGTCCCACAGGTCGGCGACGATCGCCTCACGCAAGTTGTCCTGCGCCACGCTGTAACCCACCAGTGGGTGCAACAGGCGCTGCTGCAGCGCCTCGATGATCACCGGTGGCGCGGCGAAATCCATATCAGCGACCCACATCGGCAACACATCCTCCGGGTAGCGGCTCCACTTGGTGCTGCCGGTGTTGTGGCGGTCGAATACCTGATCAAAATCGAAAGTCATGCGCGGTCTCGTGAAGGCGGGATGGATCCTGGGCGCCATTCTAAGCCCAACGCGACCCATGTGGGAGCTGGCTTGCCAGCGATGGCGTCGTCACTGTCGCTATTAGTGTTGACTGATCCACCGCTTTCGCTGGCAAGCCAGCTCCCACAGGGTTTTGTGTTCGTTGGCGAATAGACCGACAAACGGCCGACGGTCGGTTTTCACACAGAGTGTGTGGTCATTGTCTACAGTGAAAAAGCCGGCAGGCATTCTGCCGTAACCGTGTTTGTCCAGAAAAAGCCCGGCTCAAGTACCGGGTTCCACCTGATCAGGAGTGCACGATGGATCTCAGCCGTCGTCAATTCTTCAAGGTCGCCGGTATCGGCCTTGCAGGCTCTAGCCTGGGCGCGTTGGGCATGGCCCCGACGCTGGCCTTCGCCGAGCAGGTGCGTCACTTCAAGCTTGCCCACACCCATGAAACCCGCAACACCTGCCCGTATTGCTCGGTCGGTTGCGGGTTGATCATGTACAGCCAGGGCGATGCCGCGAAGAACGTCGCGCAAAATATCATTCACATCGAGGGCGATGCCGACCACCCGGTCAACCGCGGCACCCTGTGCCCGAAAGGCGCGGGCCTGCTGGACTTCATTCACAGCCCGGGCCGCCTGCAATACCCGCAAATGCGCAAGCCCGGCAGCAGCGAATGGACCCGGATCAGCTGGGATGAAGCACTGGATCGCATCGCCGACCTGATGAAGGCCGACCGCGACGCCAACTTCATCGAGAAAAACACCAGCGGGCAAACGGTGAATCGCTGGCTGACCACCGGATTTCTCGCCGCGTCGGCCGCATCCAACGAAGCCGGTTACATCACCCAGAAGGTGATTCGCAGTCTTGGCATGCTGGGGTTCGATAACCAGGCGCGTGTCTGACACGGCCCGACGGTGGCAAGTCTTGCCCCGACGTACGGCCGTGGTGCCATGACCAATACCTGGACCGATATCGCCAACGCGAATCTGATCCTGGTGATGGGTGGCAACGCAGCAGAAGCGCATCCGTGCGGCTTCAAATGGGTAACCGAAGCCAAGGCACATAACGCTGCCCGGCTGATCGTGGTCGACCCGCGTTTTACCCGGACCGCTTCCGTGGCCGACTATTACGCGCCGATCCGCACCGGTACCGACATCGCCTTCATGGGCGGGCTGATCAATTACCTGCTGACTCAGGACAAGATCCAGCACGAATACGTGCGCAACTACACCGACGTCTCGTTCATCGTCAAAGCCGGCTATGGCTTTGAAGACGGCATCTTCAGCGGCTATGACGCGGCCAAACGCAGTTACACCGACAAATCCGGCTGGGGTTACGAGTTGGGCGAGGATGGCTTCGTCAAAGTCGACCCAACCCTGCAGGACCCGCGCTGCGTCTATCAATTGATGAAGCAGCATTACAGCCGCTACAACATTGAGCTGGCGAGCCAGATCTGCGGGATGCCGGTCGATGCGATGCAGAAAATCTGGGATGAGATTGCCACGTGCTCCACGCCGGGCAAAACCATGACCATCCTCTATGCACTCGGCTGGACGCAACATTCGATCGGCGCACAGATCATCCGCAGTGCGGCGATGGTGCAACTGCTGCTGGGCAACGTCGGCATGCCGGGCGGCGGGGTCAATGCCTTGCGTGGGCACTCGAACATTCAGGGCCTGACCGACCTCGGGTTGTTGTCCAACTCGCTGCCGGGCTATCTGACTCTGGGTGGCGATGGCGAGCAGGACTACAACGCCTTTATCAAAAAGCGTACGCAAATGCCGTTGCGTCCGGGGCAGCTGTCCTACTGGCAGAACTACAGCAAATTCCACGTCAGCCTGATGAAGTCCTGGTACGGCGCCAACGCGACGCTGGAGAACAACTGGAATTACGACTACCTGCCGAAACTGGATATCCCCAACTACGACGTCCTGAAGATGTTCGACCTGATGAGCCAGGGCAAGGTCAACGGCTACATGTGCCAGGGTTTCAACCCGATCGCCGCGTTGCCGGACAAGAACCGGGTGATGGGCGCGCTAGCCAAGCTCAAATGGCTGGTGGTGATGGATCCGCTGGCCACCGAAACCTCGGAGTTCTGGCAAAACGTCGGGCCGTACAACGATGTGAAAAGCGCCGAGATCCAGACCGAAGTGATTCGCCTGCCGACCACCTGCTTTGCCGAGGAGGACGGCTCGCTGGTCAACAGCAGCCGCTGGCTGCAATGGCACTGGAAAGGCGCCGACGGCCCCGGCGAAGCGCAGACCGACATTCGCATCATGAGCGAACTGTTCCTGCGCCTGCGCAAGCGCTATCAGGCCGAGGGCGGCAAGTTCCCCGATCCGCTGCTGAACCTGTCGTGGCCGTATAAGATCCCCGACGAGCCATCGCCGGAGGAGCTGGCCAAAGAGATCAACGGCAGCGCCATGGCCGACTTCACCGATGCCAGCGGCGTGGCGGTCAAGGCCGGATCGCAACTGGCCGGGTTCGGCCTGCTCAAGGACGACGGCAGCACCGCGTCCGGTTGCTGGATCTTCGCCGGCAGCTGGACCGAGGCCGGCAACCAGATGGCCCGGCGTGACAATGCCGACCCGTATGGCATGCATCAGCATCAGGGCTGGGCCTGGGCGTGGCCGGCCAACCGGCGGATTCTCTACAACCGCGCTTCGGCGGACGTCGCCGGCAAACCGTGGGATCCGAAAAAACGCCTGGTGTGGTGGAACGGCAAGGCCTGGGGCGGCACCGACGTGCCGGACTACAAGGCCGATGTGCCGCCGGAAGCGGGGATGAACCCGTTCATCATGAACCCCGAAGGCGTGGCGCGGTTCTTCGCCGTCGACAAGATGAACGAAGGGCCTTTCCCCGAGCACTACGAGCCGTTCGAAACGCCGATCGGCATCAACCCGCTGCACCCGCAAAACAAGAAAGCCACCAGCAACCCGGCGGCGCGGATCTTCGATTCGGTCTGGGAAAGCCTCGGCGAGGCCAAGGACTTCCCGTACGCCGGCACCAGTTACCGGCTGACCGAGCACTTCCACTTCTGGAGCAAGCATTGCAAGTTGAATGCGATTGCCCAGCCTGAGCAGTTCGTCGAAATCGGCGAAGTGCTGGCGAAGGAGAAGGGCATCGCCGCCGGAGATCGGGTGCGGGTCAGCTGCAAACGCGGGTTCATCGAGGCGGTGGCGGTGGTGACCAAACGCATCCGGCCGCTGCAGGTCAACGGCCAGGTGGTGCATCAGATCGGCATCCCGCTGCACTGGGGATTCACCGGCCAGACGCGTCACGGTTACCTGACCAACACCCTGGTGCCGTTCCTCGGCGATGGCAACACACAGACCCCGGAATCCAAGTCATTCCTGGTCAACGTGGAGAAACTGTAAATGGCCAGCCAAGACATCATTGCCCGCTCGGCCACCACCACGGTGCCGCCCTCGGTGCGGAATCAGCAGGAAGTCGCCAAGCTGATCGACACCACCAAATGCATCGGCTGCAAGGCCTGCCAGGTCGCCTGCTCGGAATGGAACGAGCTGCGCGACGAGGTCGGTCACAACCACGGCACCTATGACAACCCGCAAGACCTGAGCGCTGAAACCTGGACCTTGATGCGCTTTACCGAACACGAAACCGACGCCGGCAACCTGGAGTGGCTGATCCGCAAGGACGGCTGCATGCATTGTGCCGAACCGGGGTGCCTCGCGGCATGCCCCAGTCCCGGGGCGATCATCAAGCAAGCCAACGGCATCGTCGATTTCGATCAGGATCACTGCATCGGCTGCGGTTATTGCATCACCGGTTGCCCGTTCAACATTCCGCGGATCTCGCAGAAGGATCACAAGGCCTACAAATGCACCTTGTGTTCCGACCGCGTCGCGGTAGGGCTGGAGCCGGCCTGCGTGAAAACCTGTCCCACCGGCGCCATTGTCTTCGGCACCAAAGAAGACATGAAGGAACACGCCGCCGAACGCATCGTCGACCTGAAAAGCCGTGGCTTCGACAACGCCGGGCTGTATGACCCGGAAGGCGTCGGCGGCACTCACGTGATGTATGTGTTGCACCACGCCGATACGCCGAAGATCTACGCCGGGTTGCCAGAGGCGCCGGCCATCAGCCCGCTGGTGGGCTTGTGGAAAGGTATCAGCAAACCCTTGGGCCTGCTGGCGATGGGTGCGGCGGTGCTCGCCGGTTTCTTCCACTATGTGCGCATCGGGCCGAATCGCACCGAAGAGGATGATCATCCGACGCCACCGGATACTTCGGTGCACGTTGTCGATCCGGCGGTGCACACCTTCGATCCACGCGGGGAGGACCGGCCATGAGCAACAAGACGATCCTGCGCTACACCGCCAACCAGCGCACCAATCACTGGCTGGTGGCGATTCTGTTCTTCATGGCCGGGCTGTCCGGGCTGGCGTTGTTTCATCCGTCGATGTTCTGGTTGACTCACCTGTTCGGCGGCGGGCCGTGGACGCGGATTCTGCACCCGTTCATGGGCGTGCTGATGTTCGTGTTGTTCCTCGGCCTGGTGTTCCGCTTCTGGCGCGCGAACTTCTTCATCGACAACGACTGGAAGTGGATGCGCCGCATCGATCGAGTGCTGGTCAACGATGAAGAAAGCGTGCCGCCGGTGGGCAAGTACAACGCCGGGCAGAAGATGCTGTTCTGGACTTTACTGCTGTGCATGCTCGGTCTGCTGTTCACCGGGCTGGTGATCTGGCGCGCGTATTTCAGTGCGTACTTCGGCATCACCGTGATCCGCTGGGCCATGCTCCTGCATGCGCTGGCCGGGTTTGTACTGATCCTCAGCATCATCGTGCACATCTACGCCGGGCTGTGGATCAAGGGTTCGGTGGACGCGATGCTGCATGGTTGGGTCAGCCGCGCCTGGGCGAGGAAACACCACGAACTGTGGTATCGCGACATCACCCGCGATGAACGCAATCCGGACGTGCCGGAGCGACCGATCACCAAAAAGGGCTGACTTTTGGCAACTATTCTTGAACCCGGGGAAATCGAAGCGGCGGCCAGTTCGCCGCCGTTTCTGCACCTGCCGCCGCACAATCTGTTCACCTTGCGCGCCCAGCGCCTGGAGCAATTGGCCGAAGGGCATCCGCTGGCTGATTACCTGCGTCTGATCGCCGGATTGTGCCGGGCTCAGCAGCAGGTTTTCGACGATCCACCGCTGACGGCATCGTTTGATCAGCAAAGGATCGAAGCCTGTCAGTTGCATGGTTTGCCGCCGATTGCTGCCGACACACTGGTTCGCGAAGACGCTTGGCGGGCTTATCTGGATGCTTTATTGCAACGTTACGTGGCGCCCGATCAACCCGCCGTAGTCGACGCGCTCGCCACATTGCGCGGTGCCAGTGTCGGGCAATTGCGCGCGTGGGCCGTGGCGCTGGTCAGCGGTCAGTATTCAATGGTGCCGGCGGCGCTGGTGCCGTTCCTCGGCGCCGGGCTGCAAGCGGCGTGGAGCCATTGGCTGCTCAGCGCAGCGAACCTGCAACTGAAACCCGGCGACAGCCTCAGCCAGTGCCCGGGCTGTGGTTCACCGGCGATGGCCGGGGTGATCCGCCATCGCGGCAAACACAACGGCCTGCGCTATCTGGTGTGTTCGTTGTGCGCCTGCGAATGGCACGTGGTGCGGGTCAAGTGCGTGTATTGCGAGTCGAGCAAGGGCCTGGATTACCTGAGCCTGGAGGACGATCGGCATGCGGCCAATCAGGCGCCGATTCGCGCGGAGGTCTGCCCCAGCTGCAACAGCTACCTGAAACTGGTGTATCTGGAGAACGATGCCGAAGGCGAAGCGTTGTCGGCGGATCTCAGCAGCCTGCTGCTCGACATGCGTCTGGCGCAGGACGGTTTTCAGCGTCTGGCACCGAATCTGATGCTGGCGCCGGGAGACGAATGACCAGAGCGTCTACACTCCTGAAAAACTTGTGAGAGGGGCTTGCTCCCGAAGGGGCCGTGTCAGTCAGATCATTTGTGGCTGACTCACCGCATTCGCGAGCAAGCCCGCTCCCACAATTGGGGGCCGGTGTGCTGTATTTAGACGCGTTGCGTCAGGTCATGCCGGAGAGTCTTGTTTTCGGGAGTGGCTGATGTCTTCGAGTGTTGCCCTGCGGTTGCCTTCCATTGATGGTTTGTTGCGTCACCCGGCCTGTCTGCCGCTGGCCGAGCGTTATGGTCGTGAGGCGTTGCTGAGCGGTTTGCGGCAGTTGCTTGATGAGCTGCGGCTCAGCGTGTTGCAAGGTCAACTGTCTGCCATTGAAATCAGCCCCGAAGTGCTCGCCGGCCGCGTCGGCGAGCGTCTGGCCCAGCAACAGCGCAGCAACGTGCGGCGGGTGTTCAACCTGACCGGCACGGTGCTGCACACCAACCTCGGTCGTGCCTTGTTGCCCGAAGAAGCCATCGACGCGGTGCAGATGGCCGCACGTTACCCGCTCAATCTGGAATTCGATCTGGCCAGCGGCAAGCGCGGTGATCGCGATGATCTGATCGAAGGCCTGATCCGCGAACTGACCGGCGCCGAAGCCGTCACCGTGGTCAACAATAATGCCGCTGCGGTGTTGCTGACGCTGAACAGCCTCGGCGCGCGCAAGGAAGGCATCATCTCGCGCGGCGAGCTGATCGAAATCGGCGGCGCGTTCCGCATCCCCGACATCATGGCCCGCGCCGGTGTGCGCCTGCATGAAGTCGGCACCACCAACCGTACCCACGCCCGCGACTACGAAGCAGCGATCAGCCCGCGCAGTGGTTTGATCATGCGCGTGCATGCGAGCAACTACAGCATCGAAGGCTTTACCGCCCGGGTGCCCACCGCCGAACTGGCCGAACTGGCCCATCGGCACGGCTTGCCGCTGCTGGAGGATCTGGGCAGCGGCAGTCTGCTGGACTTGACCCGCTGGGGTCTGCCGGCGGAACCCACAGTGCGCCAGGCGCTGCTCGACGGTGCAGACATCGTCACCTTCAGCGGCGACAAATTGCTCGGCGGGCCGCAGGCCGGGTTGATTGTCGGGCGCAAAGACTTGATCGCGAAGATCAAGAAAAATCCGTTGAAGCGTGCTTTGCGGGTCGACAAGTTGACCCTGGCCGCGCTGGAAGCGGTGCTCGGCCTGTATCGCGACCCGGATCGCCTCGCCGAACGTCTGCCGAGTTTGCGGCTGTTGACTCGCCCGCAAGCCGACATTCTCGCCCAGGCCTCTCGTTTGCAACCGGCGATGGCTGAAGTCTTGGGCGAACCGTGGAATGTCAGTGCAGTGAAAGCGCTGGGCATGATCGGCAGCGGCAGCCAACCGGTGGCGCGGTTGCCGAGTGCGGCGCTGTGCTTGCGCCCGCAAGTGTCCAAGCGTATGCGCGGGCGTTTTCTGCTGAATCTAGAAGCGGCATTGCGTGCGTTGCCAATCCCTGTGCTCGGGCGCATTGACGACGATGCGCTATGGCTCGATCTACGCCAACTCGATGACGAGCCGACGTGGCTGGCGCAGTTGCCGCAGTTGCAGGTCGAGTCGTGATCGTCGGCACCGCCGGGCACATCGACCACGGCAAGACCTCGTTGCTGCAAGCCCTGACCGGGCAAACCGGCGACCGCCGCCCGCAGGAGCGCGAGCGCGGAATGACCATCGACCTCGGTTATCTCTACGCAGAGCTGGAGCCTGGTGCCGGGCTGACCGGGTTCATCGATGTGCCGGGCCACGAGAAATTCACCCACAACATGCTCGCCGGGGCGCAGGGCATCGATCTGGTGTTGCTGGTGGTGGCGGCGGATGACGGGGTGATGCCGCAGACCCGCGAGCATCTGGCGATTGTTCAGTTGCTGGGCATTCCCCGGGCGCTGGTGGCGATCACCAAATGCGATCGGGTTGAAGCGGGCAGGGTGGAGGAGGTGCAGCGCCAGGTTCTCGATCTGCTCGAAGCCGGGCCATTCGCCGATGCGACGACGCTGGCGGTGTCGAGCGTGACCGGGCAGGGCGTCGATGAACTGCGCCAGAGCTTGCTGCAGATTCAAAGCGAAGTGCATGAGCGCAGCCGCGAAGGTGGTTTTCGCCTGGCCATCGACCGCGCCTTCAGCGTGGCGGGCGCCGGGATTGTGGTCACTGGCACGGCATTGTCGGGAACGGTGTCAGTCGGAGACAAACTGGCCCTCGGGCCGTCCGGGAAATCGGTGCGGGTGCGAGGACTGCACGCGCAAAATCAGGCCGCCGAGCAGGCCTTCGCCGGGCAACGGGTGGCGCTGAACATCAGTGGCGATCGATTGACCCTGGAGCAGATCCATCGCGGCCAATGGCTGTTGGCCGAATGGCTGCACGCACCGACGCAACGGGTCGATATCGAATTTCAACTGTTGCCTGGTGAGCGCACCTTCGAACACTTTCACCCGGTGCACGTGCACCTCGGTACGCAAGACGTCATCGCCCGCGTGGCGTTACTCGAAGGCCCGCGCTTGAGTCCCGGTCAGCGCATGTTCGCGCAATTGCTGATCAACGCCCCGGTGCACGCGGTGAAGGGCGATCGCCTGATCCTGCGTGACCACAGCGCGCAACGCACCCTCGGTGGTGGTCAGGTGCTCGACCCGTTCGCCCCGGCCCGCCAGCGCCGTAGCCCGGAACGGCTTGCGCAACTGCAGGCCCTGGCCGGCAGCGACAGTCTTGAACAAGCGCTGCCGCTGTTGCTCGACCACAGCGCTGGCGGCCTCGATCCGCAACGAATTGAGCGCCAGTTCAATCGCCCGCGTGAAGACTGGGCACTACCGGCCAACGTGCGCCTGATCGACACCCGCCAGGGACCGGTGCTGTTCAACGTGCAGCGCTGGGGGCAGTTGAAGTTCACCCTGTTGGAGCAGTTGGCCAAGTTGCATGAGCTGGAACCGGACCAGATGGGACCGGATCGCGACCGCCTGCGACGCTTCAGTGGTCTGGCGCTGGAGCGCTCGACCTTTGTCAGCCTGCTGGAAGAACTGCGCGCCGCCGGATCGATCAACGCCAGCGGGCCGTGGTTGCATTTGCCCGATCATCAGGTGCGTTTGAGTGCTGAAGACGAAACCCTGTGGCAGCGCATGCAGCCGCTGTTCGAGCAGGCCGGGTTTGATCCGCCGTGGGTACGTGATGTCGCCAAAGTGTTGGGCGTGGAAGATGCGATGGTGCGCCTGCTGTTGCGCAAACTGGCGCGCCTGGGGCTGATGCACCAAGTGGTGCGCGATCTGTTTCTGTCTGACGGGCAACTGCGGCGCATGGCCAACATTCTGTTGCAGCTGGAACAGGAAAATCCGTCGATCCAGGTGACAACCTTCCGTGATGCGCTAGGCTTGGGACGCAAACGCTGTATTCAGTATCTGGAATACTTCGACCGCCTCGGCCTGACCCGACGCATCGGAGAATCCCGGGTGATCCGCCACGACAACGCGCTGGCCAGTGCCGACGCACCCTGAGTTCAAAGGAAGGCAATCGCGCCCGGTGGCGCGGCCGGGCTTCAAACCCGGTTGGGGACGGCATCCGTTCCCGGGCAGGTTCGACTCCGGCTGCCTTCCGCCAATAAATTCCCGTCCTCGCCGCAGTGATGCTTGCTGTCGCGGCGCAACGGTCAAGGCTGATAGGGAATCAGCTTGTCCTTCTCCAACTCTCCCAGAAACTGATCCAGCATCTGCTGCTTGTTCTTGTTGTCCGGGATCGGCACGTACCAAGCCAACACGCTCCAGCCTTCGCGGGAATAGTTATAGGTCTTGAGCAGTTTACCGTCCTTGAAGACCGAGCTGCGCAAGTTGTCCTGGTAGTGATAAGGCACTGGGAGGGTGAACAGGGTCAGAACATTGAACATGGCCAGATAATGGGTTTCGCCCGACCACGGCTGGGTAATCAGCAGGCTGTAACCGTTGCGGGTGTAACCGCCGTCGAGCATGGAAAACGCACCGGAGTTTTTCAGTGCAGAAATGGTTTCACGCTGACGATATTCTTCGTGCCGGGAATTGGCCGGGCCCAGGCTCAACGTCACCGGCACATAGGCTTGCGTAGCGTGATAATCGAGGGGCGGCAGGGTGTTGGCGCAACCGCCGAGTGCCATTAGCGCACTGAGCAGCGCGCCGTTCTTGATCAAGGCCAGCTTCATTGGGCACTTCCCACGACAGGGATCAACCGGTCATGTTGAACGTCCTGGGCAAAGGCCCGTGCAATACGGCTGAGGTTCTGTCCTTCCAGCTCGCCACCCTGGTCGAGCAACCAGGTGTATTTCTGGGTGTTATTGCGATAGGTGTACTGCTTGAGGCGCTTGTCGCCTTGATACACCGAGAACTCGGCCTGCGTGTCATATTCCTTCGAAAGCGGCAGCATGAACAGTGTGGCGCAACTCAACAACACCACTGGGAACGGCGGGAACTCGCGTTGCATGTTCAATTTGACTTGGACGTTGTACGCATCGTTTTGGCCGGACCCGGTTTCGACGTTGCGAAATACGCCAGTTTCGCGCAGATGATTGCGCAACGACGAAGACTGCAGAGGGTCGTCGATCATGACGTGGATCGGTGCCAGATAATCCTGTCCGTCGGCCAGTGTGCGCTCTGGCAAGGTGTTGGTGGCGGTACAACCGGCCAGCAGAGCGACGGTGGCAAGCGTGGTGATTTTTTTCATGGTTTGATGTCCGCGGCAACACCCGGCGGGGTATCGGCAAAAATATAGGGTTCGGCGCTTTTCAGATCGAGCTTCAGTGATTGCAGAGGTGGTAGTCCGGGAACCTGGCGCTGGGCGATCACGGCGTCGCGGGCGCGCTGATCGCGCCAGAGGAAGGTGCAGCCGATGCCGTTGAGGCAGAGCGAGCGATATTCGCCCATGTAATAGGCTTTTCCGGCTTCAAGACGTAGCGGAAGGTTGAATTTCTCACGCGCTTCCATCGAACTGTAAACGGTGCCAAGCCCCGGTGTGTATCGCGCAGAGAAGAACTGGAAATCGTAGAACTCGTAGTCGCCCGGTTTCAAAGCAAGGACGAAGACACTCGCGGCACCGTTAGCGTCCTGAATATCCTGCGGCGTTGAATAGGCACCGGCCATTTTCCAGATACCGGCAGCGCCGTACTGGGAGCCACGTTTGCGTATAAACAGGCGTTGGTTATCCGCCGGAGACAGTTTGAGCGAGCGCGGCCCGATAGACCCGATCAGATAAGCCACAGGCTCATTGGCCTTGGCCTGCAATGGTTCGCTGACCCATGACGCGCTTTCGGTGATACAACCACTGAGCAGCGAGGCCAGCAGGCCGGCGACCACTATTTTGAAGACATGAAACATGAACATCCCTGAATCTGCGTGATTGATGACGTTCAGTTGCGAAGGCCAATCAAAGCCTTCCTGGCCAAACGTTTTTGCGGGGCGCGCAGACTAAGTGATGTAGTGGCATTTGGCTAGCCAATAACGCAGGTCGGCTTCCGTCCGCGAATCACGCAATGTTCAATATGTCACTCGATCCCCTGGTTGGAGCCAGCCTGCTGGTGGTGGCCGGTGTGTCATTAACCTCAAAGTCGGCTGATCGGCCGCTTTCGCGAGCAGGCTCGCTCCCACAGGGGATCGGGGTTTCAGGCGGGTGGGTCGAGGTTGTCGAGGGCGCGGTTGACGGTCAGTTCGCCGAGCATCACGACTTGCTGAATGCCCAGCAGGGCTTCGTTGTCGGCGGCTTCGTGAAGTTTTTTGAGTCGATGGATTCGTAGGGCGACCTCGGGTCTGAGTCCGGGTTTAATCACGGGCCATCAGAACCCCAACGGGTACTGAATCACCACATAAATCCGGTCGATATCATCCCCGGCCTGTGCCTCGTTGGCCCGGTGCGAGACGTGCGACAGCTGCACCGACAGGTCCTTTGCCGTGCCCGATTGCACGATGTATTTCAGATCGATATCCCGTTCCCAATGCTTGCCGCCAGCGCCTTGCTGCGGCTGATAGTCGCCAGTCTCGGCATCGAACGGGTTGTACGCGCCGCCCTTGGGCGCGTGAGTGCCGTCGATGTGGTCGCCGGAGACGTAGCGGGTCATGAAGGTCAGGCCAGGGATGCCGAAGGCGCCGAGGTCAAGGTCGTAGCGTGCTTGCCAGGACCGTTCGCCAGCGCCGTTGAAATCGGCGTATTTGATCGAGTTGGCGAGGTAGATCGAGTCGCCGCCCACGAAATCGAACGACGTGTCGCCATTGACGCGTTGCCAGCCGAGCATGACCGCGTGCGGGCCGAAACTGTACTTGCCGGACAGGCTGAACGCGGTGTTGTCGATCGCGCCGGCCAGCGCCCGACCGGTATCGCGGGTGTGGTAGAGGTTGGCATCGAGCAACAGGCCGGACTGTTTGAAGTGCAGATTGGCGTAGTACTGGTGCCAGGTGTCAGTCAGATCCGAGGCGTAAAGCGATCCACCCACCGGACTGTCGCCGAACAGATCGGCGCCGAGAAAACTGATTCCGCCAGCCTCGGTAGTGGCGCCGTAACCGGAAAAGTCGCCGCGCCCTGAGGAGCTGTCCTGATTCTTGAATGCGGTGAAGTGTCCGGCCGTGAAGTTAACGTTGTCGATTTCACGACTGTTCACTAGCAAACCTGTGGCGTATTCCGGTTGCAGGCGTTTGTCCGAGGTGTCGAACACCGGCGTTTCCACGGTCATCTCGCCGAACGCGAGGGTGGTGCGCGAAGCTTTCAGTTTGAACGCGCCGCCAGCGCTGGAGTAGTTCGGTTCACTACGACCATTGCTGTCGACCGGCAACAGACCCGTGCCGGAATGTCCTTTGCCGCCATCGAGTTTCAGGCCGAGAAAGGCGTGGGCATCGATGCCGAACCCGACAGTGCCTGGCGTGTAGCCAGAGGTGAACGTGCCGATAAAGCCCTGGGCCCATTCCTGTTTATAGTTTTTGCCGGAGGGAGAGGGTGAGCGGTAGTCGTTGCTCAGGAAGAAGTTACGGCTGAGCACTTCGGTTTTGGCGTCGTTGAAGAAGTCGCTGGCGAAAACAGTGTCGGTCTCTGCGCAAAGCAGGGCCAACAGTGCAAAGCGTGGTGTCGAGGGAGCCATCGTGAGGGACCGACAATCAGGGAAGGTCTGCTGATGATGGGCAGGATCAACCGGGCTGGATTGAGCCGATGTGCTGAGTTCAAGGCATACCTGATTCCGTTGTAGGAGTGAGCCTGCTCGCGATAGCGGTCGATCAGTTTAGATCGATGTTAATGACACACCGCTATCGCG
>NZ_JASCPO010000148.1:0-14230 GCF_029960145.1 Pseudomonas sp. PS01299
CTTTTTTTATGAGTTCATTCGCCCTCATCAACAGGTCATGTTCAAGCTGCAAACGGCGAACATCGAGCTGGAGAGATTCGAGTTGCCGCTGCAACTCCTCTCGTTCCGGTGACGATGAGGGTTCAAGCCGACACTTCATGGATGGGGATACCTCTGGGCCGAGTAGCTGGTTTTTCCAGTTGTACAAGGTCGGCCTGCACACGCCCAGCTTTTGAGCCAGGGCTTTCGCACTTTCTTTTCGCGTGCACAGCGCGATGACCGCTGCCTGCTTCACCGCTGGCGGCCGGGCTAACCCGTCTGATCGACCGACAATACGCGTATGCAACTCGGGGTGCATTTCGTAAATCCAGGCACGCAACGAATCCCGCACGGGGTAGCCCAACGCCTTGATGGTAGCGGCGATGTTGCGACCGTATTCGAGATAGTGCCCGACAGCCTTTTCCCTTTGGGCCAGTGAGTACTTCGACTTCGAGTTCTCGTAGCCACGCGGCAGGTCGAGGCATCGCTCATACTCTGCGTGCCAGCTCTTCAAAGAGTTCTTCGTCGGGAAGCCCAACTGACGAATAGTTGCCCCGATTCGCTTGCCCAGTTTGATGTAGAGCTTGACCGCTCGGATACGGTCTTCGTATGAATACATGAACTACCTCCAGGTAGTCCAAGATTTCCGCCGCATCCCCGGTGGGTCAGTTTTCAATCAGCGGCAACATCCAGCTCAGCCAACTGACACCTGCTCTTCACGAGCGATACGAATGGAATATACCCGGCCAGCTTTATCTTCACATTCATTTCACCAGCCTTTCACTTACCCCTATACAAACTCTTATATGTTTTTTCGCGCTAATTATCAGAATTTTTACATCCCGTACCATAGGAGCAGCACGATAGTGATGTCAAAGCTAAATACGACCACAAAAAATAAACCGGATTTTTTTAGCGTGCTCGCAAAATACAAATACCTTGCGGTGGTAGTTATTGCCGGACTCATCACCATCGCCACTTACTTCTTGCTGAAGGGGGATTCACTCGCAAATCTCGGGCAGGCTAATGCCATACAAGTGGCAGATCTAAAGTTACGATGGGCTAATGGCGACGTGATTGCTTTAGTACGCCATGTGGAGCGTTGTGATCATTCAAGTGCCCCTTGTTTAGATAAAGCAGATGGCATTACCAACCGGGGTCGAGATGCTGCTATTGCGTTGGGTAAGGAATTTAAAAAGCTCGGAATAGAGAAAACTGACATCTACAGCAGCCCTCTCACTAGAACCTCTCAGAGTGCATTATTTATGTTTGGCCATGCAAATCCAGAAAAAAACTGGCTAATGAACTGCAAAAAAAACATGCTTCACGATGTACTTCAACAAAAAGTAAACGGTCGCAACATGATTCTCATCACGCATAGCGAATGCATGGCGCAGCTCGAAAAAAGCCTGAAGCTGTCTACGTCGACCACGCTAGACTATGGCATCTCACTTTTTATATCAAATCCTGAATCGGGCGGTACTCCGCTTGCTCTTGGCTTTATCGATGCTCAAAATTGGCAATCTGTTTTTTCAAATTGAAGGTAACCTGAGTACTTCACTATGGTCAGCTAGCCATTCACTCCGAAAGGCGCTTTAAACGCCATGCAGTGCAGCCGGGAAAACTACCGCAAGGAAGCATAACCTGAGTCGCTTACTCGCAGTGTGACAGTACCACTCAACCTTTAAAACAATCAAAATCACATGATCGGGTTGCGAGACACACCGACGACCCCAGTAGTTGGAGGACAGCACAAAAATCCTTTAACGATCCGCTAATATTTCACCGCCGGACTCCCCAAAGAAAAAGCTGCAGCCCTCTGCAGCCTCTGCTCTGTTTATGACGGGGCGGGTGTTCCGGGCAAGCTCTCCGATACGCTGAGGCAATAGCCTGCACCGGGAATGGTAACAATCAGTGTCACCCCAAATCCTTCATCTAATTTGCGACGAAGACGATAAATATGTTTATCGATAACGTTGTCATTGGGATCGAACTCATAGTCCCACGCACTCTCAAGTAACATCAAGCGTGTGACAATCTCACCACAATGTCGCATGAGTTTTTCTAAAATTAAGGTTTCACGGTGAGCAAGGGTGATCGTTCGCCCCATTCGTGTCACCGAGCGAGACGCGCAGTCGAGAGTCAGATCGCCAACACATATAGTGCCCGCCGCACTAGCCAACAGATCAGATGGTCGCAACAAGGCATCCAGCCGAGCCAGCACCTCAACGAAAGCGTAGGGCTTTACCAAATAATCGTCACAGCCAGCCTGAAGCCCCTCAACACGCTGCTGGGTGGAAGCTAAAGCGCTGAGCATCAATATGGGAGTCGGCACCTTTTCCCGGCGTAACTCTCGCACGACAGACAAACCGTCCAAGCCGGGTAGACATCTATCGACAATCAACGCGTCGTAGATTCCTTCAAGTGCCATAGCGAGGCCGTCGCGGCCATCTACTGCGGTATCGACGACATGTCCGCTCTCACCAAGCCCTCTTACCAGGTAAGAAGCAGTACGAGTATCATCCTCAATGACTAAAATACGCATACGTACCTCGCACCCAGTTAACTAAATTTTTTTTCATTTTTCCGGAACCCCAGTGTAAAGATTGACTTGGCACACTGCGTCATCGAAAAGGTCACTTCATTTACGCCTTGCCTAAAACTCTCACGTCCGGAGCTCAACACAAAGCCTATGACCCAAGTATTGGTTATCGAGGATGATTCTGTCACCTCTCGGGAGATCGAGGCCGCACTTCACGACCATGGTTTCGATGTGACGCTGGTAGATAATGGCCGTGAAGGCTTGCTAACTGCCATCAGCGATACCTTTGACATCATCGTCTTGGATCGTATGCTCCCCGGCGCCCTTGATGGCCTGGGCTTGTTAACTGCCTTGCGCGCCTCCGGCATCACCACGCCCGTTTTGATTTTGAGTGCCCTGAGTGCCTTAGATGAGCGGGTTCGAGGTCTTCGCGCAGGGGGGGATGATTACTTGACGAAGCCGTTCGAATTCATCGAATTGACGGCTCGTTTAGACGCGTTGAGTCGCCGACGCATGCCTCCAGCCGCAGCAAATCGAGACAGTCGATTACGCATTGGCAACCTGGAAATCGACCTTCTGCGCCGCTCTGTACGGAGAGGCGAAAGGCAAGTCGAGCTGTTACCACGCGAATATGCGCTGCTGGAGTATCTGGCGCAACATGCCGGGCAAGTTGTCACGCGCACCATGCTGTTCGAAGCGGTGTGGAATTATAATTATGACGAACGCACCAATGTGATTGATGTCCATATCGGACGTCTCCGTCACAAGATTGATGGTGAAAATGATACCCCCATGCTGCAAACAATTCGGGGGGCAGGTTATGTCCTACGTTCGCCTGAGTGAAATTCCACGAACCATCAGCTTTCGAACAGCGCTCATGTTCTTGGCATTATTTGGTTGCTCGTTTCTTGCACTATTCGGCTATATCTATTGGCAAACAACGGGATATATTATTTCCGAGGTGGACGCGGCATTGCATAGAGAGGTTGATCGCCAGAACAACCTGCAACCTAAACTGCGCCAATTGGAAATACTCAAACATACCGAACAGGACCCCGAAGGTCGACTTCCACTTACTCTATTCGACTCCGAAGGTAAGCCCATTGCTGGAGCGTTACAAATATTACCCGGCTTCCGCACCTACGACAGACCTACAGAATTCATGTGGGATAAAACTATTGGTCGTGATCGGCCCGTCCGCTATCTTGTTCATAAATTAGAAGATGGCACCACTCTGTTCATCGGCCAAGACATCCACGATATTCGTGAGTTCGATGAACTTCTTGTGAACGCCCTGATCTCGGGCGGCTCATTGCTATTAGTGGTAGGGTTATTGGGAGCCATTGCTTTAGGTATCTCTGCTCGACGGCGTTTGGATATTTTGAGCCGCTCGATAAAAAAAATAGTGGAGGGAGACCTCAGTGGACGATTACCTACCCGTGGTAACAACGACGATATCGACCGAATTGCCGGCGTAGTCAATGGCATGTTAGACGCACTTGAGCGATTGATGAGCGAAGTAAAAGGTGTCTGCGATGATATTGCACACGACTTGCGTACTCCGCTTACTCGTTTGATAGCCGGATTGGAACGTGCACAGCGGCGAAATTTAACGCAGAAAGAGTATTCTCGCGCCATTGATGCAGCAATTGAAGATGCCAAGGGGTTGATGCAAACCTTCCGTGCCCTGCTGCGGATCTCAGAAATCGAAGGTAGCGCTAGGCGAAGCAATTTTTCCGCCGTTGACCTCAACATAATTTGCGCAGATGCCGTTGAGCTTTTTGAGCCTTTAGCAGAGGAGCGCGGTATGACCCTAGAGCTCACTCCATGCAGCAGGCCCGCCGCTGTATTGGGTGACTCACAGTTACTCTTCGATGCAACTTGTAACCTACTCGATAACGCAATTAAATTTTCACCAGATGATAGCAGTGTTGAAGTAACGGTGTTATCGGACGCCCTCCACTGCGGAATCAGCATCCGCGATAGCGGCCCCGGAATACCCGAGTCGGAGCGTGAAGCAGTTTTTCGACGACTATATCGCTCCGAGTCTAGCCGTCATACCCCAGGAAATGGCTTGGGATTAAGCATGGTTTCGGCCGTGGCACGCCTGCATGACATGACATTGCAAGTGCACGATGCTCAACCCGGATGTCGGGTTAGCTTGATAGGCAGCGCTCACAGCGCTTGAATTCTTGATATCCAGTGAAGAAACGACTGCGTACTTTGGGATAGCCTCGATCTGACGAAGCATCCATCCCCCTCACCTAAATTCAACAGGGCGACTTCCTCCCTATGCGGCGAGTTGGTGAGGCTCTTATCAACTCCACCAAACCACTCCGAGCAAGGCCTCAGATTTTTGTACGCCTATCTGAGTGTCCGCTCGACCATCAATCGTTGATTTCGAGGCTTCATCAAAGGCCCCTTCCATTTAAGTTACCCGCCATGTCGTGGCAGCGCAGAGAGAGAGACGGATGCTCCGCCGGAGACTTCGATATTGATCTGACATGTCGGCACTTCCCCCTAAGTGAAGTTGCTATCGGAACAGACCGCATTTCATCCCTCAACAGTTCAGCCGCCAGGGTAGAAACAAACCTGTCAAAAAATTCATCTACCGGGGAACAAGGTGAAAGGTCACTTCGCACAGAATGATCGAAAACCTGATGTTTATGCCAAAAAAAAGAGCTGACATTATCGTGTCGCACACATTCGCTACTGAGATTTTTTAACACTTTTTCAAAATTAGAAAGTCTTCTCCATGACGAAATTGCCGGCAACCGAATGCAATAATATTGGTTTCGAATATGGATACCTCAAACAAGCTGCAAAACTCAAAAGCAGATAAGTACTGGCTACTGAAAAATGGTAGACCTAGAGATTATAACGATGCCAAGCCTAAACCCCAAAAAAGCACTCTATCAATCAGAAGAACCATTTAGCTATTTTGACCAGTAAAAGCAGCTAGCCATTGAGGCTCAATAGACCATGACAAGTAAACTCCCAAAAAAAGCAATATTCAGCATTGCTTTGGTTAACTATAAATCACTTGAGCTAACCAAAACATGCTTACATCTTCTGCACGAGGCTTTGCAGGGCAAAGGTGTTCCTGTTGTTGTGGTGGACAACAACTCTAATGATGCTAGCAGCGATTATCTGAAAACATTGAACTGGATCAATCTGGTCGAACGTAAAAACACTACGCCTGAAGCAGGAAGCATCGCCCATGGCCGAGCTCTTGACCTTGCTCTGGACGTAGTTGATACCGAATATCTATTTCTATTACATACCGACACATTTATATACGACCCTAATATCTTCAGCATGATGATTGGATTGTGTACCGATCAACGTGAAGTAGCAGCCGTTGGATGTCTTGAACAACTAGACCGAGGTATTGTCCGTTCTGCCTGGCGAATGGCATCACGATTCTTCAAGCACTACACCCGGCGTAGCTTACTTGCTATTGGCGTCAAGGCAAGGACACCGAAACCATATAGAGAAAACCACCTGAAGAGCTTTTGCACTTTATGGAATGTGCATCTGATTAAAAAGCATGGCTTGCACTTTCAAATGGATGATCGTAACCCAGGCTATGAGCTGCAAGATAGAATGGCAGCACTGAACTACAAGATCCGATTGATATCGCCACGGAAGATATTTCGCTATCTTGATCACATTCAGAGTGGAACTGTTTCAGCGATGGGTGGTTATTCTGACAATCACAGAAGAGTCAAGATGTACCATCAGATAACGCAAGAGAAGGCATTTTCGGCTCATTCAGTTGACTCGAAAATCACTTATTATCAATGCTCTAAACAAAAACTGCTCGGCGGCGCTACGATAATGAAACTCAGGCTACTCATTAGTAAACACTTCAGAAAACATAGGACTCATTGAAAGCTGCCGTCATATTTTGGTGATTATCCAGCTCATATACTTATGATTTGCAACGAGCCAGTTTCAATACAATGAAAAGCGCTATCAAGTAAAAATTAATAAAAACAGGCATCAGCAGCGCGCGTGTAACTCATGTATCTTTTCACAAGTATTAGCAAGACTTCATTAGCTGAATATTTTTGCTCCGAACTCTCAACATGAAATCGAGACCCTAATGAAAAAGCAAAACACTATTCGCGGTAGTGACGCGATATTAATTAATATTTTAGATAGCACCGAGCTTAGGTATTGGACTAAAAAACTTGGATGCACAAGTGATGAAATCCAATCAGCGGTCAAACAGTCTGGTGATTCGTTGACCGCAGTCAAACAGCATCTCGCCCTGATACAGAGATGACACTGCAACTATAGAAGGTCCGATTGGTTGATTTTCGGAAAATTGCAGCCTGTTATTGAGGTCCATATTTAGCGTTGCCGCGCTGCGTTATTTTTTAACACAGCGCGCGCCACATCCAATATTTCATCACACTACAGGTATATAGCACCCGACTCTGAAGACACCAACCCCTGACTAATTATCCACGCTCCGTCAGTTTCGCGGCTAAGAATCGATGTTCTGGCGAGAATAATCGTCTGTATGTTAGCAACACCGCACACACCGTTCCTAGCGCTGAGGATGCTGCAATTAGAAACATGATGATGATCTGATAGCGCACCGCTTCGATTGGAGGCTGACCAGCCAATACCTGACCAGTCATCATCCCAGGAAGGCTAACCAATCCAACCACGGTCATTTGATTTAGTGTTGGAGTCATTCCTGCGCGAACCGCTTGTCGAGCGGGTCCTTGAGCCGCCTCCCATCGAGAGCCTCCGAGCGAGAGGCTCATTTCCACAACATTTCGACCTGCTGTTAACTCCTGCGTCATCCGCTCAATACCAAGGGAGACGGCCGTCAGCGTATTACCCAATATCATCCCAAGAATTGGAATTGCGTATTGCGGCTCGTACCATGGGTGAATTCTGATGACCGCAAACAAGCCGATTGCCGTGACTAGCCACGAACTCAGCCAGATTGAAACGATGCTATCGATTCGTTGCCCTGCGTAAGTGCGTTGTCCCCGTGCTGATGACGCCAATCCAGCAATCAACGTCATAGTAGCCATCAACGGTAATACGACATACCACTTTGAAAAATTAAACACCCAACCTAATAGATAGCCAATTGCAAGCAATTGTACCACTGTGCGAATCGATGCCCAAGCCAACTTACGTTCCAGATCAAGCTTGAGGGCTAGTGACAGCGCTCCGTTAATCAAAATCAACGACGCTGCGATGCCTATATCAATCATAGATAAGTTCTGATATGCCGTCATGACGCGCGCTCGCTTAATATTCCTGCACTCATTGTAAGCCTTCGCTGACTCATGCGACGAGCCTGCTCATGATCGTGCGATACCCAAATATACGCTCGACTACTATTGTGCCAAGCTGCTACAAGCGATTCGATATACCCTGTGGATTCAGGGTCCAATGAAGCTGTAGGCTCATCAAATAAAAGCACGTCCGGCTTGAGCTGTAACACTCTAATAAATGCTGCGATCTGGGCCTCTCCACCTGATAGTTCGCAGGCACGTTTGCCAAGAAATCTATCGTTTCGTCCTGCTTCTTCAACTAGCCGAACGACGGCGCCACGGTCAAATTTCAGATCCTGATACACCCTCAGCGAAAAGGGATAACGAAGATTTTCCTCGACTGTTCCTTCCAGCATGGCAGGACGTTGAGGCAGATAGCATACGTTACGTCGATACCTCGGTATTTCTGATCTTGAAATTGCTTTATTACGCCACAATACGATCCCCTCATCCAACGAGTCGAGTAACGCTATCGAACGAAGGAATACACTTTTCCCCGAACCAGACGCTCCGCTCACTGCGACACGATCCCCATCGCACAATTCAAAATTGGTGGCATTGAGCAAAGGCCTTCCATCTTTTTTATCGATGCAACTAATTCCATTAGCTCTGATCAGGGAATTATCAGATAAACAGTCGGGATAAGTACTTGGCATCAAGACGCTCGGCTTTCGGCTAAAAGGTTTATTAGGTGTACTACAATGATTCCCATTAAAGGGACCAACAGTACACCGATGATTAATTCGGGTAATTCCCAAAAAGCTGAGGCGTATTCGCCTTTCGAGGTCATACTCAACAACTGCGACATCTTTTGCGAAAAAGCCAGAACGCCCAGGCAATAACAAGTCAAAGCCTCAAATCGAGTACTTCGATGAGGTATCAGGCGGCTGACCAAGAAGCTCATGACGATGCTAGCGAGGAAAAGCCCCACCAAGCCAGGCATCGAGCTGGTGCATAGACATCCGACTACAGAGCCAAGGGTGAGACTAGTCACATAAACTTTCATGACCAGCCTCCGCATAGCTCGGTCGCCCTAACTGTGAGCAAGGAGGACGACAATTCAAAGCTACTCAGAATCATTGCCCACCGGCTCCACACCTGACACACACGCGAGGGCACCACCCAATACATTTGCTTTGCATGCTTCCTCACTAATCATCTGTGTCAGAACCAATGCCCCCTCCACAGAACTGATGGTATACCAACCCGTTTTGGTGAAGTTTTGGCCTGTTCCGGCGACCCATAACATCGCGAATGCCCAGAGTAGTAACCCTACGAGCAGTCGCTGGTGTTCGCGGGCCCAATCGTTAACGGTAGGTTCAGGACGAAGGTATCGAACTCTTAACATGACGTGTCTCCTGTTGTTTTATGAGATTGCGCATATTTACCGCTTATCACGATGCCGCTCCGATGCGTCCGTACTCGACCGGAACTTTGACGTACGCCACATCGACATGCTCTTGTGCCAGGGCAGTCAGGAGCCTTTGGCAGCCTTCCTCGCCCATCGAAACTGTGACAGCAATAGGCTGATCAGCAAGCTCAAAAAAATGCGCTGAATGGAAGTGTCCTGCCTGATCAAAACCCTCTGCCCCTGCTACCAATGTGCCGCCCAGTGCACCTTGCTGCTTGGCAAAATCCAGTAGCCACTCGCCCATCGGTTTATGGTGGTACCGGGCGTTTTGCTCAGTGAAAAACGTAAGTTGATAGCCTTTCATGGGTACTTCCTTTCGACGATTACGAATTAGAGAAGTGAGGCGGCTCTCGCAGCAGCGACTAGCGCTCCCTGCGGCTGGGTTGCTCTTTAATCCAAAATTAATTCGCCCTGCTCAAGCGGCAACTCGCACAGCAACAGCACCGCTCTGACCTTGCGTAACTCTTCGGCGTGCTCATGCATGAACGCGCGCAGACGCTCCTCCGTGTCCAACAATTCCAGACATTGCGGATGGCGCATCGAACTCACTTCGGGGTGGTGGTGCGACAGACGCTGGCCCGGAAGGTAACCAGCGCTGATTGACCGCAGCATGGCCTGCTTGATATTTGCACGTCGGGCGACATTCAAAAGATGGTGGGCCAGTACCGGAGGGCTGAGGCGATGCCAGAACCGCGTAACCTTGGCGCGGCTCGCAGCAGGAAAGTACAGATGCAGCGCGGTAATGTGTTTCTTCGATGCTTTAATGGTCATTGTGCTTCGTCCAGGACGGTGATTTCTTGTTCGGTTTTCGGTGGGTTGTTCTTACGGAACTGCTTGATATCCGCCAGACGTAACTCTTCTGGCAGCTCGCGACGGTGCTTGCTGTGACCTAGTCGCTGCGCGTGGTAGATGCCGGTGTGTCCGGAGAAGAGATAGCTCGCTATGCATGCAATCGCGGCGAGGGGGCCGATTTCCGGCCCGAAGAGTTCCATGGCCATGACAGTGGTTGCCAATGGCGTGTTAGCAGCACCCGCGAACACTGCTACGAAACCAATTCCTGCCAGCATCGGAAATGGCAGGTGTAACAGCGGTGCCAAGGCATTCCCCAGCGTTGCGCCGATATAGAAGAGAGGGGTCACTTCACCACCCTTGAAACCAGTCCCCAGCGAAGTGACGGTAAACACCAGCTTGCCGAGAAAGTCCCATGGAGCCATGGGCACCTCGAAAGACTGAACAATGCTTGGAATGCCCAACCCAATGTATTGGTAAGTCCCAAGCGCCCATACAGCAGTCGCGATGACGACCCCGCCTGCAAAAGGACGTAAGGGTGGGTAGGTGATCCAGCGTTTAACAAATGCACTGAGCTTTTGCGTAGCTGTTGCGAAAATCAAACCGGTAAGGCCAAAGATAATGCCGGCAGCCACCACCGCCATTACGCTCCAGAACGCTACTGGTACAACCTCACCAATCGCATAGTGGGTGTGAAGCACTCCCCAAGCCTGACCTACCTGGTCGGCCACGATTGCGGCAACCACACACGGGAACAATGCGTCGTAACGCATCCGTCCAATCGCAAGCACCTCCAGCCCAAAGAGCGCACCGGCCAATGGCGTTCCAAACACCGAAGCAAAACCAGCGGCAATACCCGCCATCAATATTACTCGTCGATCTTCACGACGCATACGGAACAGGTGCGTGAGCTGATCTGCAAGCGCCCCACCCATCTGCACTGCCGTTCCCTCACGACCGACTGAGGCACCAAACAAGTGCGATATGACCGTACCGCCCAATATCAGCGGGACCATGCGCAATGGCACAACCTTCTTGGGATCGTGAATTTCATCGATGATCAGGTTGTTGCCGGCGTCGACGGTTTTACCCATCAAGTGATACACAAGGCCGACGGCGAAACCTGCTATTGGAAGCAGCCAAATCGCCCAGCGATGAGTCTCACGCCAGTTGGTCGCATGATCCAAAGCAAACAGAAAGAAGGCTGAAGCGGTACCAGCAAGGAAAGCCACAAGGCATGCGAGGACAAGCCACTTGCCAATATAGGGCAGTAGTTCAAGTTGTTCAGGACGTCGGAATCGAGACATTGGGTCAGCCACACGAAGAAATCGGGGCCTGACCAAAAACGAGGAATGTGAACGCGAGCGCCTACAGACCTGGTCTATGATCAGGTGTCTGTAGGCATCATCAGCTGCGGCAAGCGCAGCGGTTCATGGAGGAATGCCATCTCCAGCGTGGCCGATCATACCCAGTAACAATTTCAAAGTAAAATGGCTTGATTACCGCCCATCTCACCTCTCGTTGTCGTTGCAGGTACGCCGTGCAGACTATTTCGGTACGTAGGCTGCAACCGACTTGCGAATTTCCTCCCGCGCTTCATCAGCGCTGCCCCAACGCCCCATCTTCACCCACTTACCCGGCTCCAGAGCTTTGTAGTTTTCGAAAAAGTGCTGAATCTGAGCCAGCAATATAGCTGGTAAATCACTGCACTCCTTCACATCGTGGTACAGGGAGCTGAGCTTATCGTGAGGGACAGCAATGACTTTTGCGTCTGGGCCTGCTTCATCGGTCATGTACATCACGCCCACCGGACGGCTACGGATGACTACCCCCGGAGAAACTGGATAAGGGGCGATTACCAGCACGTCCAGAGGATCACCGTCTTCACTGAGCGTGTTAGGGATAAAGCCGTAATTGGCGGGATAGAACATCGGCGTGCTGAGAAAGCGGTCGACAAATATCTGCCCACTGGGCTTATCCACCTCATATTTTATTGGGGAGTGGTTTGCAGGAATCTCGATGACGGTAAAAAAGTCATCAGGAATCCCTTTGCCCGCAGGAACGTCGGCATAACTCATATTCACTTCTCCACTTTCATCAGGATGGGGTGTTGGATTTGTCAGCTTTTTTTCCAATGGTGCCCAGTTCAATCGGTGCCTTTATGTAGAACAAGGAAATATCCTCAGCCTCCAGGCGCTCGAACAAGCGAACACATTCTTCTTGCGTGATGGCTAACCGAATTTCGGTTGGCTGGTCAGCAAGCTCAAAGAAGTGAGCTGAGTGAAGTCGACCGGTATGCCCAAAGCCTTCGATAGCGGTTGAAAGCGTGGCTCCACGCAACCCCATTTGCTTCGCTAGGTCGATGATCCAGTCGCCGAGCATTTTTCCTTGATAGCGTCGATTCTGCTGAGTAAAAAAAATCACCAGAAAACCATTCATGATCAATCTCCTTTAGCGTGCGCTAAACAGTTGATACGAGAGAAGCCCTGCGGCCGTCATAGCCAAAGAGCCCATGACATGGAGCGCTATGGCTCCAATTGCCCAGCTGAACCGGCCCTCTTGAATCAACTCGACGGTTTCTGCTGAGAAGGTAGAGAATGTGGTGAGACCGCCACAAAAGCCGGTGATGATCAGCAGTCGCCATTCGGGACTCAGTGAGGGTGTCGCAGACAGAAAAGCGATGGCGAGGCCAATGATGTAGCCCCCGATCATATTAGCGATCAAGGTACCTGGAGGGACCGTTGGGAATAGGGTGTTGAGTTTCACGCCAAGCAACCAGCGCAGCCAAGCACCCAGGGAAGCCCCAATGGCTATGACTAGTAATGATTTCATCATCAACGCAAGTCTCCATGCCGTCTGTACAGGCCGGGAGATGCTGATTTGAGTACCAAGCGGGATGGTTGCTGATAGCTTTTCACAGTCTGTCCTTGTGTAAGGACAGGTGCGCAGGCCTACGAACCCTGTCCAGGGTTTACGTAGGCATCATCAGCACAAAGGCGGTTAAAGGAGGAATGCCATCTCCTGCCCAGATCGTATAGCAGCAAGGTTGATTGTTTCAAGGGATTGTAGTTCAGCTTGTTGTAGCTTCCATGGCTTTTGCATCGGCACTGTCTTGGTGGACGTAACGTCAGGCCTTCATTGACGAATTGCCATAGGTGCTCACTGGCCCCCGAGTTTTACGCGTTTCAAGCAGATACTTACTGATCTTTGGTGTTCAGAGGCTGTCGTTACGTTAATTATGGGGCTCCTCCATCATCCAAATAAGCCTAGTGACCCTTCCGCAACTCTGATCAACCCGGCGTGTTGATCTACCTGCGTTGGTTGCGCCTCAGAAATTCCAGTGCCCACAAGCCATCACTCGGCTGTGGAGATTGGGTAGTAGTCAGAGCGGTTTCACCGCCGATCAAGAAATGGCGTGATTCTGCAAGATGGGAATGATGCAACGACAAGTTCGCTGGTCACTTCGAATGCAAATGACTGGTCAAGTCGAATGCAAACAGGTGGTCAGTTGCTATGCAAACGGTTGGTCAATTGATTGCAATTACACAAACAACATTCCCAGCCAGTGGGGCGCTTGAAAACAATCGGCAACTGGCTCAAACGCAACATTCATGTCGGCGGCCGTTACGGCGTTTAACCCACAGAGACTCCCATGACCCAGACCCTCGAACGCGCTATCGCCATCGCTGCCACCGCCCATGCCGGGCAGGTCGACAAGGGCGGTGCGCCGTATATTCTGCATCCGCTGAAAGTCATGTTGCGCATGAGCACGCTGGAAGAACGCATCGTCGCCGTGCTGCACGATGTGGTCGAGGATTGCGGTATCAGCCTCAATGATTTGCGTAAGGAAGGCTTCAGCGAAGAGGTGCTGACGGCGATTGAGTCGGTGACCAAAGTGCCGGGCGAATCCTACGAGGATTTCGTCGAGCGCGCGGCGCAGAACCCGATTGGCCGGGTGGTGAAACTGGCGGATCTGGAGGAGAACAGCGACCTGTCGCGCATTGCCTCGCCAAGTTGGGAGGATCTGGAACGGGTCGAAAAGTATCGGCGGGCGATCGGGCGGTTGCGCACGTAAAAACGAATCCCCCCTGTAGGAGCTGCCGAAGGCTGCGATCTTTTGATCTTGCTTCTAAAAATCAAAGGCAAAAGATCGCAGCCTTCGGC
>NZ_JASCPO010000149.1:0-14065 GCF_029960145.1 Pseudomonas sp. PS01299
CGAATGCGGTACATCAGTCACCCTTGATGTTGGCTGAGGGAATGCATTCGCGAGCAAGCCCGCTCCCACAAGGGATCAGCGATCACTTCAACGCCGGATCGCTCATGTTCATTTTCTTCCAGCCTTAAGTGGTATCTGCATCTGTGGCTTAAATGAGGTTTGCCAAGCCGCGCGGGGTCTCGTATGAATTTTGTGGTTTTGCAACGCAATCGCCGCGCTTTTAGCTATACCTGTAACTCCCCCATACGCACATTCAGGCCTTCTGACAGGAGTTACAGCATGAAGCTAGCAGTAATGATGGGCGCCCTTTGCATCGCCACCCTTGGGGTGGTGGGTTGCTCCAGCAAAACCGTCGCTCCCGATGAGTATTCCGGCTTTCTCAAGGACTACAGCCAGCTCAAGGAGGCCAAATCGCCGTCCGGCGCCGAGGTGATGCGCTGGATCGATCCGAAGGTCGACATCAGCAAGTTCACCAGCGTGTACATCGAGCCAACCCAGCTCTATCCAAAGCCGCAACCGACCGCGAAGATTTCGCAGCAGACCCTCAACGGCATCACCTCCTATTACGATCAGGCGCTCAAGCGTGAAATCAGCAAGGATCTGCCGTTGGCCAACGGCCCCGGCCCAGGGGTGATTGTGGTGCGGGCGGCGATCACTGCCGTGAGCAGCAAGACCGAAGGCCTGCACGCGTATGAAGTGATCCCGGTCGCTCTGGTCGCGGCAGCGGTCAGCACCGCCAGCGGTATCCGCGATCAGGAAACCACCCTGGCCACCGAAGCGGTGTTCCTCGACGGTGCGAGCAACAAGGTGGTGGCGCAAGTGGTGCGCAAAGGCACCGGTAAACCGTTGGAAAATGAAACTCAAGCGATGAAGGCCTCCGACGTCAAACCTGTGATCGACGGCTGGGCCAATGACATGCGTCAGATGTATGTGAAGCTCAAGTCCAAATAAGCTGGGGCCTTTGTAGGAGCTGCCGCAGGCTCGGGCCGCGATCGGACGATCTTTTGACTTTGATTTTTTAAAAGCCAGATCAAAAGATCGCAGCCTTTGGCAGCTCCTACAGGGGGCAGGGATTACAGGTTTTTCTTCGCTTGCTCGCGAACACGTTCTTCCTGCGCCCGCGCCTCAGGCGTGAATTCGGCACCGAAATCCTCGGCGGAGAATATCTGCCGTATCTCGATATCAGAGTCGCCCGGCATCGGGTTCGGGCAGCGCTTGACCCATTCGATGGCTTCTTCCTTCGATTTGACTTCCCAGATCCAGTACCCGGCCACCAGCTCCTTGGTCTCGATGAACGGGCCGTCGATGACGCTGCGCTGGGCGCCGGAGAAATGCACGCGGACGCCTTTGCTGCTCGGGTGCAGGCCATTGCCGTCGATGAGGATGCCGGCCTTGACCAGTTCTTCGTTGAAGTTGCCCATGGCGGTGATCAGCTCTTCACTGGGCATGATGCCGGCTTCGGAGTCGGCGCTGGCTTTGACAAGGATCATGAATCGCATGGTGGTTTCTCCAGGGAATGGGGTTGATTCACTGCTTAGTCGAACGGGCACCTCACGAATCGACAGAACTCCTAAGTAAATGATGCAAACTCAAGCTCCGCGAAGATCACTGTGGGAGCGAGCTTGCTCGCGAAGACGGCGGCACATTCAGCATAGCGTTGACTGGCAGATTGCTTTCGCGAGCAAGCTCGCTCCCACAGGATTTGCGGTTGTATACAATTTTTTGCGCAGGCCCCTGACAATTTTCATGCAGGGCATAGGTCGTCGGACAATTTCGTGGTTAACTTCGGCCTCTTGCATGCTCAATCACCACGTTAAGAAGGACTAAAGTCATGGCTCAAGTCACCCTCAAAGGCAACCCGGTTCAAGTCAACGGCCAGTTGCCACAAGCCGGTTCCAAGGCGCCAGCCTTTTCCCTGGTTGCCGGCAATCTGTCCGACGTCACCCTGGCGAGCTTCGCCGGCAAGCGCAAAGTGCTGAACATCTTCCCAAGCGTTGATACCCCGACCTGCGCCACTTCGGTACGCAAGTTCAACGCTCAGGCCAACGAACTGGCCAACACCGTGGTGCTGTGCATCTCGGCTGACCTGCCATTCGCTCAGGCACGCTTCTGCGGCGCCGAAGGTCTGGAAAACGTGCAGAACCTGTCGACCCTGCGCGGTGCCGAATTCATCGAAAACTACGGCGTAGCCATCGCTGACGGCCCGCTCAAAGGCCTGACCGCCCGTGCCGTGGTAGTGCTGGACGAGAACGACAACGTCCTGCACAGCGAACTGGTCAAGGAAATCGCTGAAGAGCCGAACTACGACGCAGCACTCGCCGTTCTGAAATAAGCGCTTTTACAATTGTTAACGGCCTGGCCCTGTCCAGGCCGTTTTCATTTGTGTATCAGTGTTTTGCCTCACACCTTGAAACGTAAGTTGAAGGTAAATTGCCGGTAAAGCTGCTTTGCTTAAATCCGATCAGTGCTTATCGTTCAGCCTCCCGTAAAAGAAGCCCACGCGCCCAATGGTTAATCAATCCATGCAATCGTCCCCTCGCAACTCCCGTCGCTGGCTGATCAGCCTGCTCGTCCTGTTGGTCATCGCCGTCCTGTGCTGGAAATTCTGGCCCGCCGGTTCGGCCCACAAGGAGGGCGCCGACAAGGCGGCGAGCGGCCATGCCGGACGTTCGGGGATGATGCGGCCAGGCTTCGGCGGTGCGGCCGGGCCGATTCCGGTGCGTGTGGCGCCGGCGGTCACGGGCGACTTCCCGCTGTATTACAAGGCACTGGGCACGGTGACTGCGCTCAACACCATCAACGTGCGCAGCCGGGTCGGCGGTGAACTGGTGAAGATCAATTTCGAGGAAGGGCAGATGGTCAAGGCCGGCGACCTGCTGGCAGAGATCGATCCGCGTCCGTACCAGAACGCCTTGCTCCAGGCTGAAGGCACCTTGCTGCAGAATCAGGCGCAGTTGAAAAACGCACAGGTCGACGTCGAGCGTTATCGCGGCCTGTACAAGGAAGACAGCATCGCCAAGCAGACCCTGGACACCGCCGAAGCACTGGTCGGCCAGTACCTGGGCACGGTCAAGACCAATCAGGCGGCGGTCAACGACGCCAAGCTCAATCTCGAATTCACCAAGATCCGCGCACCGATTGCCGGTCGCGTCGGTCTGCGTCAGGTCGACGTCGGCAACCTCGTCGCGGCCAACGACACCACGTTCCTTGCGGTCATCACTCAGACCCAACCGATCAGCGTGGTCTTCACCCTGCCGGAAAACAGTCTCGAAACCGTATTGGCGCGCTACCACAGCGGCGCGAAACTGCCGGCCGAGGCATGGGATCGCGGCGATACCAAGATCCAGGCCAGCGGCGTGCTGCAAAGCCTCGACAACCAGATCGACGTCGCCACCGGCACCCTGAAATTCAAGGCCCGTTACGATAACCGCGACCAGTCGCTGTTCCCCAATCAGTTCGTCAACGTCCATCTGCTGGCTGATACCTTGAAAGGCGTGGTACTCGCACCGTCGGCGGCGATTCAGTTCGGCACCAACGGCACGTTCGTTTACGCATTGGACGGCGACAAGAAAGTCACCATCCGCCAACTGAAGATCGGCGCCAGCGACGGCACCAACACCGTGGTCACCGAAGGCCTCGCCGCGGGCGACCGCGTGGTGCTGGAAGGCACCGACCGCCTGAAGGAAGGCAGCGAAGTGGAAGTGGTCAACGACAGCAATGACGTGCCGACCACCCCGACCGGCCACCTGCAGGGCAAACCCGCCGCCAGTGCGCCGGACGCCGCCACGGCTGACAAGGCCAAGAAGGGCGCATGAACATTTCGCGGCTGTTCATCCTCCGTCCGGTAGCCACCACCCTGAGCATGCTGGCCATTGTTCTGGCCGGCCTGATTGCCTATCGCCTGCTGCCGGTCTCGGCCTTGCCGCAGGTCGATTATCCGACCATTCGCGTCATGACCCTGTACCCCGGCGCCAGTCCGGACGTGATGACCAGTGCTGTTACCGCGCCGCTCGAACGCCAGTTCGGGCAGATGCCGGGCCTGACGCAAATGGCCTCGACCAGCTCCGGCGGCGCTTCGGTGCTGACCCTGCGTTTCAGCCTCGACATCAACATGGACGTCGCCGAACAGCAGGTGCAAGCCGCGATCAACGCCGCGACCAACCTGCTGCCGACCGACCTGCCGGCGCCGCCGGTGTACAACAAGGTCAACCCGGCGGATACCCCGGTGCTGACCTTGGCGATCACCTCGAAAACCATGCTTCTGCCCAAGCTTAATGATCTGGTCGATACGCGCATGGCGCAGAAGATCGCCCAGATCAGCGGCGTCGGCATGGTCAGCATTGCCGGCGGTCAGCGGCAGGCGGTGCGGATCAAGGTCAACCCGGAAGCCCTCGCGGCGAACAGCCTGAACCTTGAAGACGTGCGCACCCTGATCGGCGCGTCCAACGTCAACCAGCCGAAAGGTAACTTCGACGGCCCGACCCGGGTCTCGATGCTCGACGCCAACGACCAGCTGACGTCGCCCAAGGATTACGCCAACCTGATTCTCGCCTACAAGAATGGCGCGCCGCTGCGCCTGAAGGATGTGGCGGAAATCGTCGACGGTGCGGAGAACGAACGTCTCGCCGCGTGGGCCAACCAGAATCAGGCAGTGCTGCTGAACATCCAGCGTCAACCGGGCGCCAACGTGATCGAGGTGGTCGACCGGATCAAGGCCTTGCTGCCGAGCATCACCGACAACCTGCCGGCCGGCCTCGACGTTACCGTGCTCACCGACCGCACCCAGACCATCCGCGCCTCGGTCACCGACGTACAACACGAACTGCTAATCGCCATTGCGTTGGTGGTGATGGTGACGTTCCTGTTTCTGCGGCGTGCCAGTGCGACGATCATCCCGTCGGTTGCGGTGCCGCTGTCGCTGATCGGTACGTTTGGCGTGATGTACCTGGCCGGCTTCTCGGTCAACAACCTGACCTTGATGGCGCTGACCATCGCCACCGGTTTTGTGGTCGATGATGCGATCGTGATGCTGGAGAACATCGCGCGTTTCATCGAGGAGGGTGATAGCCCGATGCAGGCGGCGCTGAAAGGCGCCAAACAGATCGGTTTCACTTTGATTTCGCTGACCCTGTCGCTGATCGCGGTACTGATTCCGCTGCTGTTCATGGCTGACGTGGTCGGGCGGCTGTTCCGTGAGTTCGCCATCACCCTGGCGGTGGCGATCCTGATTTCCCTCGTAGTCTCTCTGACCTTGACGCCGATGATGTGCGCGCGCTTGCTCAAGCGTGAGCCGCAAGCGCACGAGCAGGGCCGCTTCTACCGGGCCAGTGGCGCGGTCATCGACTGGATGATCGCCGCGTACGGGCGCAAGTTGCAGTGGGTGCTCAAACACCAGCCGCTGACCCTGTTGGTGGCTATCGGTACGCTGGCGCTGACGGTGTTCCTTTATATGGTGGTGCCCAAGGGATTTTTCCCGGTGCAGGACACCGGGGTGATCCAGGGCATCTCCGAAGCGCCGCAGTCGATTTCGTTCGCGGCCATGGGCGAGCGCCAGCAGGCGCTGGCCAAGGTGATTCTCGAAGATCCGGCGGTGGAGAGCCTGTCGTCCTACATCGGTGTCGACGGCGACAACGCCACGCTCAACAGCGGTCGCTTGCTGATCAACCTCAAGCCGCATGGCCAGCGTGACCTGAGCGCCACGCAGGTGATCGCGCGCCTGCAACCGCAACTGGACAAGCTGGTCGGCATCCGCCTGTTCATGCAGCCGGTGCAGGATTTGACCATCGAGGATCGGGTCAGCCGCACCCAGTACCAGTTCAGCATGTCTTCGCCGGATGCAGAATTGCTCAGTCAGTGGAGCGGGCGTCTGGTCGAGGCCTTGGCCCAGCGTCCGGAACTGACCGACGTTGCCAGCGACTTGCAGGATAAAGGCCTGCAGGTCTATCTGGTGATCGACCGCGATGCGGCTTCGCGCCTCGGTGTCTCGGTGCAGAACATCACCGATGCGCTGTATGACGCCTTCGGTCAGCGGCAGATCTCGACCATTTACACCCAGGCTAGCCAGTACCGCGTGGTGCTGCAGGCGCAGGCCGGGGAGAAGATCGGCCCGGCGGCGCTGGATCAGATTCACGTCAAGACCACCGACGGTGCACAGGTGCGCCTGTCGAGCCTGGCCCATGTCGAGGAGCGTCAGGCGCAACTGGCGATCACCCACATCGGCCAGTTCCCTGCGGTGATGATGTCGTTCAACCTGGCTCCCGGTGTGGCGCTGGGACATGCGGTGGACATCATCGATCAGGTGCAGAAGGACATCGGCATGCCGATTGGCGTGCAGACCCAGTTTCAGGGCGCGGCCGAAGCGTTCCAGGCCTCGCTGTCGAGCACCTTGCTGCTGATTCTGGCGGCGGTGGTGACCATGTACATCGTGCTCGGCGTGCTTTACGAAAGTTACATCCACCCGATCACCATTCTCTCGACCCTGCCGTCGGCGGCGGTCGGCGCCTTGCTGGCGTTGCTGCTCAGCGGCAACGATCTGGGGATGATCGCGATCATCGGCATCATCCTGCTGATCGGTATCGTCAAGAAAAACGCGATCATGATGATCGACTTCGCCCTCGACGCCGAACGCACCCAGGGCATGGCGCCGGAGCAGGCGATCTATCAGGCGGCGCTGCTGCGCTTCCGGCCGATTCTGATGACCACTCTGGCAGCGTTGTTCGGCGCCGTGCCGTTGATGCTCGCCACCGGTTCCGGGGCTGAGTTGCGTCAGCCACTGGGTCTGGTGATGGTCGGCGGTCTGCTGGTGAGCCAGGTGCTGACCCTGTTCACCACGCCGGTGATCTATCTGTACTTCGACCGTCTCGGTCGGCGCTTTGGCAAAACCAATGCCAAAGAGGTACCGGTATGACTGTCTGGACACATTCCCCCTGTGGGAGCGGGCTTGCTCGCGAAAGCGCTGTATCAGGCGACATGAATGTTGAATGTCAGACCGTATTCGCGAGCAAGCCCGCTCCCACAAGGGACTGGTGTGATGTTGGGGATTGCGGTCAATGAACCTGTCCGGTCCTTTCATCAAGCGCCCGGTCGCGACCATGCTCCTGAGTCTGGCGATCATGCTGCTGGGCGGTGTCAGTTTCGGTTTGTTGCCGGTGTCGCCGCTGCCGCAAATGGATTTCCCGGTGATCGTGGTCCAGGCCAGTCTGCCCGGCGCCAGTCCCGAGGTGATGGCGTCCACGGTGGCGACCCCGCTGGAGCGCTCGTTCGGGGCGATTGCCGGTGTCAACACCATGAGCAGCCGTTCCAGCCAGGGTTCGACCCGGGTCATTCTGCAATTTGACCTCGACCGTGATATCAACGGCGCGGCGCGGGAAGTGCAGGCGGCGATCAACGCTTCACGCAACCTGTTGCCGAGCGGGATGCGCAGCATGCCGACCTACAAGAAGGTCAACCCGTCGCAGGCGCCGATCATGGTGCTGTCGCTGACGTCGGATGTGCTGGAAAAAGGCCAGCTCTACGATTTGGCCTCGACCATCCTCTCGCAGAGCCTGTCCCAGGTGCAGGGCGTAGGTGAAGTGCAGATCGGCGGCAGTTCGCTGCCGGCGGTGCGTATCGAACTTGAACCGCAGGCGCTTAACCAGTACGGCGTGGCGCTCGACGATGTGCGCAAGACCATCGCCGGGGCCAACGTGCGCCGGCCCAAGGGCTCGGTCGAAGACGGCGAGCGCCTGTGGCAGATCCAGGCCAACGACCAGTTGGAGAAAGCCAAGGATTACGAGTCGCTGATCATCCATTACAAGGACGGCGCGGCCCTGCGCCTGAAGGACGTGGCCAAGGTCAGCGACGGCGTCGAAGACCGCTACAACAGCGGTTTCTTCAACGATGACGCGGCGGTGCTATTGGTGATCAACCGCCAGGCCGGCGCCAACATCATCGAGACGGTCAACGAGATCAAGGCGCAGTTGCCGGCGTTGCAAGCGGTGCTGCCGGCCAGCGTCAAACTGAACCTGGCGATGGATCGCTCGCCGGTGATCAAGGCCACGCTGCACGAAGCGGAAATGACCCTGCTGATCGCCGTGGCGCTGGTGATTCTGGTGGTGTTCCTGTTTCTCGGGAATTTCCGCGCCTCGCTGATTCCGACGCTGGCGGTGCCGGTGTCGCTGGTCGGCACCTTCGCGGTGATGTACCTCTATGGTTTTTCGCTGAACAACCTGTCGCTGATGGCGCTGATTCTGGCTACCGGACTGGTGGTGGACGATGCCATCGTGGTGCTGGAGAACATCTCCCGGCACATCGACGAAGGCGTCAAACCGATGCAGGCTGCCTACCTCGGGGCCAAGGAAGTCGGTTTCACCTTGCTGTCGATGAACGTGTCGCTGGTGGCGGTGTTCCTGTCGATCCTGTTCATGGGCGGGATTGTCGAGAGCCTGTTCCGTGAGTTTTCCATCACCCTGGCAGCAGCCATCGTGGTCTCGCTGGTGGTCTCGCTGACCCTGACGCCAATGCTCTGCGCTCGCTGGCTCAAGCCGCACACGCCGGGCCAGGAAAACCGCCTGCAACGCTGGAGCCGCCGCGCCAACGACTGGATGGTCGGCAAATACGCGACCAGCCTCGATTGGGTGCTGCGCCATCGGCGTCTGACCTTGCTCAGCCTGATCATTACGGTCGGGGTCAACGTCGCGCTGTACGTGGTGGTGCCGAAGACGTTCATGCCGCAGCAGGACACCGGCCAGTTGATCGGTTTCGTCCGGGGTGACGACGGTCTGTCGTTCAGCGTGATGCAGCCGAAAATGGAAACCTTCCGCCGCGCCGTGCTCAAGGACGAAGCAGTGGAAAGCGTCGCCGGGTTCATCGGCGGCACCAACGGCACCAATAACGCGTTCATGCTGGTACGCCTGAAGCCGATCAAGGAGCGCAACCTGTCGGCGCAGAAAGTCATCGAGCGCCTGCGCAAGGAAATGCCCAAGGTGCCCGGCGCCCAGTTGATGCTGATGGCCGATCAGGATCTGCAATTCGGCGGTGGTCGCGAGCAGACCACCTCGCAATACAGCTACATCCTGCAAAGCGGCGATCTGGGGGCGTTGCGCGAGTGGTACCCGAAAGTGGTGACCGCGCTGCGCGCACTGCCCGAGCTGACCGCCATTGATGCCCGCGAGGGGCGCGGCGCGCAGCAGGTGACGTTGATTGTCGACCGTGATCAGGCCAAACGCCTCGGGGTCGACATGAACATGGTCACGGCGGTGTTGAACAACGCCTACAGCCAGCGGCAGATTTCGACGATCTACGACAGCCTCAACCAGTATCAGGTGGTGATGGAGGTCAATCCGAAATACGCGCAGGATCCGGTAACGCTCAATCAGGTGCAGGTGATTACCGCTGACGGTGCGCGGATTCCGTTGTCGACCATTGCCCATTATGAAAACAGCCTGGAAGACGACCGCGTCAGCCACGAAGGCCAGTTCGCCTCCGAAAGCATCGCGTTCGACATGGCTGAAGGCGTGACCGTGGAGCAGGGCAGTGCCGCGATCGAGCGGGCGATTGCCAAGGTCGGTCTGCCGGAAGACGTGATCGCGAAAATGGCCGGCACCGCCGATGCCTTTGCCGCCACGCAGAAGAGTCAGCCATTCATGATCCTCGGTGCGCTGCTCGCGGTGTATTTGGTGCTGGGTGTGCTGTATGAAAGCTACATTCACCCGTTGACGATTCTCTCGACCTTGCCCTCGGCCGGGGTCGGTGCGTTGCTGTCGATCTATGCGCTGGGCGGCGAGTTCAGCCTGATCTCCCTGCTCGGATTGTTCCTGCTGATCGGGGTGGTGAAGAAAAACGCGATCCTGATGATCGACCTGGCGCTGCAACTGGAACGCCATCAAGGCCTGTCGCCGCTGGAGTCGATCCGCAGCGCTTGCCTGCAACGGCTGCGGCCGATTCTGATGACCACCCTGGCGGCGATCCTCGGCGCCTTGCCGTTGCTGCTCGGCCGCGCGGAAGGCGCAGAAATGCGCCAGCCGTTGGGCCTGACCATCATCGGCGGCCTGATCTTCAGCCAGGTCCTGACCCTTTACACCACGCCTGTGGTTTACCTCTATCTCGACAAGCTGCGCCACCGCTTCAACAAGTGGCGTGGCGTGCGTACTGACGCCGCTCTGGAAACTCCGCTATGACTGACCGTTCGCTTCTCAATCTGGCCACTGCGCGCGGCTCGCGCCTGTTGAGTCTGTCGCTGTGCGTGGCGATGCTCAGTGCCTGCGCCGTCGGCCCGGACTATCAGCGTCCGCAGACCGCCGAGGTCGCGCAATACAAGGAGGCCAAAGGCTGGCGTCAGGCCAATCCGAGCGATTCGCTGGCGCGCGGTGCCTGGTGGGAGTTGTATGGCGATCAGCAACTCAATGGTCTGATCGAAAAACTCAACAGTTCCAACCAGACCGTGGCGCAATCCGAAGCCCAGTTTCGTCAGGCCCAGGCCTTGGTGCGGAGTGCCCGTGGAGCGTTTTATCCCAGTGTCGACCTGAGCGTGGGCAAGACCCGCTCCAGCCAGGGCACCGGCAGCAGCAGTTCGAGCCTGAGCAGTTCCGCCAGCGGCATTCGCGACACCTACAACGCGCAGTTGGGCGTGAGTTGGGAAGCGGATATCTGGGGCAAGTTGCGCCGAGGTCTGGAAGCCAACGAGGCCAGCGCCCAGGCGAGCTTCGCCGATCTGGCCGCGATGCGCCTGAGCCAGCAGTCGGAGCTGGTGCAGAATTACTTGCAACTGCGGGTCATCGACCAGCAGAAACGCCTGCTCGAAGCCACCGTTGCGGCTTATGAAAAATCCCTGCAAATGACCCAGAACCAGTACCGCGCGGGGATTTCCGGGCGTGATGCGGTGGCGCAGGCGCAGACCCAGTTGAAAACCACCCAGGCCGATCTGGTCGACCTGATCTGGCAACGCGCGCAGTTTGAGAATGCCATCGCCGTGCTCACCGGGCAGGCGCCGGCAGAATTCAGCATCGCTGAAACCCAGAACATTCCGAATCTGCCGCAGATTCCCCTGAGCCTGCCGTCGCAGCTACTGGAACGCCGCCCGGACATTGCCTCGGCGGAGCGTTCGGTGATCGCCGCCAACGCCAATATCGGTGTGGCCAAAGCGGCGTACTACCCCGATCTGACCTTGAGCATGAGCGGCGGCTACAGCAGCAGTACCTCGAAAAATCTTTTAACGCTGCCGAACCGTTTCTGGTCGGTCGGGCCGAAGCTGGATTTGCCGATATTCGACGGTGGTATTCGTTCGGCCGAGGTTGACCGTACCGAGGCGGTGTATGACCAAACCGTTGCCAAGTACCGCCAGACCGTGCTCGACGGCTTCCGCGAAGTGGAAAACTATCTGGTGCAACTGAAGGTGTATGAAGACGAGGCGGCGGTGCGTCAGGAAGCACTGGATGCTGCACGCGACTCGCTGCGCCTGACCCAGAACCAGTACAAGGCCGGGTTGATTGCCTACATCGATGTGGTTGTGGTGCAAGCCACGGCGCTGAGCAACGAGCGGACTGTGCTGAACATTCTGCAGAACCGCTTGATCGCCAGTGTGCAATTGATTGCGGCGCTGGGTGGCGGCTGGGACGGACAACTGGCCACCGAATAGCCTGTGTAGGAGCTGCGGCACGCTGCGATCTTTTGATCTTTAAAAACAAGGTCAAAAGATCGCAGCGTGCCGCAGCTCCTACAGGTTGTGATGGTTGTTCCAGAGCCTCGCAAAACCATCAAACAAGCGTTTCATCGGGTTGATGGCAAAATGATTACTTTGTCAGTGCGTTCTTCCGCGCAATCAGTACAATCGCCGCATTTGCCCGGCCGAGAATGGACGCAGTACGGCGCGGGTGGTCGCGAGAATCTTCATGCTCATCGGTAATTATTCCTTCACCCTGGTTTTCATTTCTTTGTGTGTGGCGATCCTCGCGTCCTACACCGCGCTCGATCTGACCGGGCGCATCGCCAGCGCCCGTGGGCGCGCAGTGCATTTCTGGACGGCCGGCGGTGCACTGGCGATGGGGGTCGGCGTCTGGTCGATGCACTTCATCGGCATGTTGGCCTTCAAGCTGCCGATCGACCTGGGCTACGACATTGCGATTACCGCGCTGTCGCTGCTGATTGCCGTGCTGTCCTGCGGGTTTGCCCTGTGGCTGGTCAGCCAGCCGAAACTGCCGATTTTGCAATTGGCCTTTGGCGCTTTGGTCATGGGCGCCGGCATCAGTGCAATGCATTACACCGGCATGGCCGCGCTGCGCATGACGCCTGGCATCGATTACGACCCGACCCTGTTCGGCGCCTCATTGCTGATCGCGGTCGGGGCCTCGGCGGCGGCGTTATGGATCGCCTTTCGCCTGCGCCAGCACTCGCCTTATGTACGTCTGATTCGTGGTGGTGCGGCAGTGATCATGGGCATCGCGATTGTCGGCATGCACTACACCGGCATGGCCGCCGCGCAGTTTCCTGATGGCAGTTTCTGCGGCGCAACGCTCGACGGCCTAAAAGGCAACGGCCTCGACAATCTGGTGCTGATCACCACGCTGGCGGTGCTGTCGATCGCCTTGCTCACTTCGATTCTCGATGCGCGCCTTGAAGCGCGTACCGCCGATCTGGCGCATTCGCTGACCCTGGCCAACCGTGAACTGACGCAACTGGCATTGCACGACACCCTGACCGGTCTGCCGAACCGTATGCTGCTGGACGACCGGATTAATCAGGCGATGAAGAAGGTCGAGGAGCAGGGCGGTTGTTTTGCGTTGATGTTCATCGATCTGGACGGTTTCAAACCGGTCAACGATGCCTTCGGCCACCACATGGGTGACCAGTTGCTGCGTGAAGTCGGGGTGCGCCTGCGCGAAGATCTGCGCAGTCAGGATACGCTCGCGCGAATTGGCGGTGACGAGTTCGTGCTGCTGGTGCGTCTGAGCGAACCCGACGATGCTCTGGGACTGGCTGCGCGTCAGGTCGGGTTGCTCGGTCAGGCGTTCCGCGTGGCCGAGCACGACTTGCAGATTTCTGCCAGCGTCGGCATCGCCCTGTACCCGGGTAACGGCCTGAGCGCCCAGGAACTGCTGATGAATGCCGACGCGGCGATGTATCACGCCAAGGGCAGCGGAAAAAACGGTTACAGCTTCTTCGATGCTTCGATGAACAGCAACGCGCGCAAGCAGCTGCAGCTGTTGCAGGACCTGCGCGCCGCGCTGGAACACAGTCAGTTCAGCCTGTATTTCCAGCCCAAATTCGACGCCATCAGTGGTCGTCCGGTCGGTGCCGAAGCGCTGCTGCGCTGGCAGCATCCGACCCAGGGCATGTTGCTGCCGGACAAGTTCATCGATCTGGCGGAGAAGACCGGCCTGATCATCGCCATCGGTGAATGGGTGCTCAACGAAGCTTGCCGGCAGATGCGCGAATGGTACGTGCTCGGTTACACCGACTGGCGCATTGCGGTGAACCTCTCGGCCTTGCAGTTCTGCCACGCGGGGCTGGTGCAGAGCGTGGCCAAGGCGCTGGCGACCCACCACCTGCCGGCCAACAGCCTGACCCTGGAGATCACCGAAACCACGGCCATGAGCGACGCGGATGCGAGCATGAAGGTGTTGCAGGAGTTGTCCGACATGGGCGTCGACCTGTCGATCGACGACTTCGGCACCGGTTATTCGAGCCTGATGTACCTCAAGCGTTTGCCGGCCAACGAGCTGAAGATCGACCGCGGTTTTGTCCGCGATCTGGAGCACGACAGCGATGACGCGGCCATCGTCTCGGCGATTGTGGCGTTGGGCCAGGCACTCGGTTTGCGCATTGTTGCCGAGGGGGTGGAGACCGGCGTGCAGCAGGATTTTCTCACGCAGTTGGGTTGTGATTCTTTGCAGGGCTATCTGTTGGGGCATCCGATGCCGGCGGATGCGTTCATGCAGAACATTGCCCGTGGAGAGGCTTTGGCGGCAGTCTGACTGCATTCTGTGGCGAGGGAGCTTGCTCCCGCCGGGGCGCGAAGCGGCCGCGTTTTTACTCGGTTTTACTGTGTTGCCCGGCATCACGGATGCTTCGCAGCCGAGCGGGAGCAAGC
>NZ_JASCPO010000014.1:0-54007 GCF_029960145.1 Pseudomonas sp. PS01299
CGCAAAACCGTCGACGGCCAGACCACCGAGTTCTTCTGGCAAGGCGACCACCTCGTCGCCGAAAGCGGCCCTAACCACCACCGCAGCTACGTCTACGAACCCGGCACCTTCCGCCCACTGGCGCTGCTCGACGGCAAAGGTCCGAAAAAGGCCTGCCCGTTCTACTACCAACTCGACCACCTCGGCACCCCGCAGGAACTCACCGACTACAGCGGCGAAATCGTCTGGTCGGCGCAGTACGACGCCTACGGCAAGGTGTCGGCGATCACCCTCGCGGGCGAGGACTACCTGGACCAGCCGCTGCGGTTTCAGGGGCAGTATTTCGATGCGGAAAGTGGGCTGCATTACAACCGGCATCGGTATTACGACCCGAGGTTGGGACGGTATTTGACGCCGGATCCGGTGAAGTTGGCTGGAGGACTAAACCAATACCAGTACGTGCCGAATCCGACGGGTTGGGTGGATCCGTTGGGGTTGAATGCCAACTGTCCGCCGCCGAATAGGCCGGGCTGTGAGGTGCCGGGTGGGATTGGTGGCGCTAAGGTAGATGTGGGTGAACCACAATTACCGGACTTGATTCATGGCGTTGACCCACATTCAGTGAAGCGAACGCATGCGATCATGGGAAAAAAATCAACTAAACACGTCGAAAAAATAAGGGATCAAATGCGAGCAGGTGGATACGATGTCAGCTATCCCATAGACGTAGCAGAACATCAGGGCAACTTCTATATTCTAGATGGACATCACCGTGCAGCAGCTGCAAAACAAACAGCAACACCTATAACTATAAAACTGATCACGAACATCAGAGAGCACAAAGGAGAGCTCAATACTATCGAAGAAGTCATTGAATCGGCTAACAATGTCGGACACGACCGATTGGAGCATCACAGAAGAAGATGAAAAAAGACGATAAAAATCTTGAGGACCTAATAACTGACTTCCTTTCAAAAGTTGAAAGTGGAACAGAATTACTACAAAAAAAATTTGGCACTCGGAATATTTTAAGACTTTGGCGAAGCAAGCAAATCGAACGCTGCGGTGAAATAACTGATGAAATTCAATATGAACTGCACGGCGTAGGGTGCGCCATTCACTTCCCATCAGAATCAGTGGACTTTGATTATGGTTCTAATAACAGAATCGACGGTTTTGATGTTTGGCGTCTTTACATTTACGCTAGCGATAGGCCATCTAAATATAAAAAATACTGCGACAAAAAAACAATTGAAAAGGAGTTTCAAGAATACATCGCATCAGGTCGAATAGAAAAAATGTCGACATCAGATAACCTTTACGTACTAGTCAGACCTGAATTAACAGGCAAATAACAGAATATTTTGTCGGTTTGCTTTCGTCCGCCTTGACGACTGTTTGACAAGCTTGACCTCGAGAACAAACCGATCCGAATCAAAGGGCCTGAAGTACAGGCCCCGAATATTTAAATTCAGTGCGCCGCCACGCTCGACTTTCAAGACAACTTATTGCTCATCCTCATCCTCCTCATACTCCATATCTGCCTCATCCGCATCATTCAACGGCACCGTCGCATCATCCATCAGCGACCCCGGATCCTCGTTCCCCGGATCATTGATAAACGGCAGACCACTCGGGCCTTTTTCTTCCTTGCCTTCGGTTTCGGGCGTCATGGCAAACCTCTACGTCTGGTGGGTTGTATAACGTTCGAAAAGCCTTACAGCCAATCGTTCCAGTGTCCGACCGCCAGAAACGAAAAACCCGGCGCCAGGCCGGGTTTGTTTTCGAATACTCAATCAGTGATGACGGTTTTTATGTTTGTACTTGTTGTGCTTGTGACCACCACCGGAATGAGCTCTGCCACCGTCGTCACCCAGGTTGTTGCCCACCGCACCACCCGCTGCGCCGCCCAAACCGGCACCAATGGCCGAACCGGTGGAGCCGCCCAAGCTGTTGCCGACCACCGAGCCGCCGGCAGCGCCGAGACCACCGCCAATGGCGGCTTCGGTGCGATTGTGTTTATTCGCCCCGACCGCGCTGCCCGCCGCACCGCCGACGCCTGCGCCAACCGCGGCACCAGTGCTGCCACCGAGCTGGCCACCGACCACGTTACCGAGTACACCGCCCAAACCGCCACCTACGGCGGCGCTGCCATCTCCGGCGGCCATCGCACCTTGAGCGATGAATAATCCGAAAAACAGTGCAGACAATGACAAGCGCATTTGAACCTCACAGTTCCCGAATCGGGAGGGTATGCCCATAGGGCCTATGTCAGATTGGAGACACTTTTCGAGAAAACGTTCAGCCATGAAAAAGCCCGACATCGAGCCGGGCTTTTTCTGACAAACAAACGTTCGATATCAGTGACGCTTGTGACCTTTGGACAGGTTAGCGCCGACGGCACCACCCGCAGCGCCACCAAGACCGGCGCCAATGGTTGCACCATTCCGGCCGCCCAGGCTGTTGCCGATCACCGAACCACCGGCCGCGCCAACACCACCACCAATAGCCGCTTTGGTGCGGCTGCCCTTGCCGGCAGCCATCGCACTGCCCGCCGCGCCTGCAACACCGGCACCAATCGCTGCGCCAGTGCTGCCGCCCATCTTCTGGCCGACCACGTTACCCAGCGCGCCACCCAGACCGCCGCCGAGTGCAGCAGTACCCTCACCGGCGACCGCACCTTGAGCAACCAGAAGCCCCAGAACCAGAGCAGGCAATGTTAGACGCATGACGAAAACCTCAAAAATAGGGAGATCAAAAGGGGCCGAGATTGAAAGCTGTCGACGCGCTGAAGTCCAGACAAATCAGCTGCCGCCGCGCACTTGGCGCCGATTGGACAGCGATTTCGCCAAAGGTTTTATCGCAGGCAAAAAAAAGCCCGCTGGGGAGACGGGCTGGAGACTTGCTTTCTAACGGATGGCTTCACCCTACGACCGTGGACGTGAAAAGTTTGTGAAAAACACCAACCCCGCCCAAGAGTTTGTAGGAGATTTCCTTTTCATAAACAGCAGGCATAAAAAACCCCGTTCATAGACGGGGTAGTTCGGTCTCACTTTATTTTCTTGAGCGGGCCGAGACCTTTGGAAGGAATTTGGCTTTCGGCCCCTTGGGTGCCGTGGACTTGATCTTGCCGGTCTGCACCGGATCCTCGCCAAAGCCCGATTGGTACTCCGTCTGGCCGCAACGGACACAGTTGTTGAATGAAAATTCGGCTCCATCGTCTTCGATATACGGGTCAGTCATAGCCTCTCCCCTTTGCAATAGATCGACACCGGCAAAGCCCTTTTGCCTGAAAAAATATCGACCTCCAAGGCTTTTGAGACTAGCCGGTCATTACCGGACTTGTGGTTCAGTTCGACCGATGCCCGACGAATGGCCTACACCTGCTCAACATCCGAACCAACCGTTGATCTCACAACGCTAAAGATTCCCGGCCACAGGCCGTTGCCCTTTTTCAAACAAATGAATCTCAAGGAGAGAACATGAAAATCAACGGATTCCCGGAAATGCCGGTCGTAAAACTCACGGACGAACAAATCGCTGCCGGCAAAGCCGCCGGTGAAAAATTCAAGGAAAAGCTCGCTTCAGGCGACATCACCATCACCTACCCGAACAAACCGGTTCTAACCCCTGGCGTTATCTACCACCCGAGTCAGCCGGCCGATCCGACGCCCTCCACCGGCACCCCGCCGATGGTCGCAATCGATACGCCCCTGACCTATGACGCCCACGGGCTTGTCATCCTCAAGCCACAGGGCTGATCGAAAGCAGAAAAGCAAAAAGCCCATTCATCATCTGAATGGGCTCGCTTGAACACCGCGACTGCATCAACGCAACTTGACCGCCGTACCCGTCGCGAACACCACAACCATGCCACCCTTGCCCGCCGGCATGCTGATCTCGAAATCCAGCCCGACCACCGCATCCGCCTGCAACGCCCGCGCCCGTTCCTTGATCTCGTCCGTCGCCTGAACCCGAGCTTCTTTCAACGCACGCTCCAGCGTCTGCGAGCGCCCACCAAAAAAATCGCGCATGCCGGCAAACATGTCACGGATCACGTTGACGCCCTGCACCGACTCCGCGCTGACAATGTCCAGGTACGCGGTGATCTGTCGGCCTTCGATGGCGTGGGTGGTGGAAATGATCATGGGAACAGTCCTTTTTTCTACGGATAAAGCGACGATTGTAATGCGCTATGGCAAATCAGGCCGAGCACTTGCACGCATGACAGGCGCAGCGGATTAAAATCCAGACGCCAGAAACCACAAAACCCCTGATCTCTTTCGAAATCAGGGGTTTTGCGTATTGAATGTGGCGGTGAAGGAGAGATTCGAAACTACCCGTTTGCGGTTTTTTGAGCACACCCCCCCGGTTTATAAGGGCTGCAGAGGAGCGAATTTTTTAATCTCAGTCCCATGTCAGTCCCATGGGTTTTGCGCATCAGGTTGCAGAACACGGACGCGAAGCCCGTTTCGACGTTTCATGTTGACCCATGGGAAAAAGGTAATTTTGGTAATGCGGCATGAGACACGCTCTGGAAGCCTTGAAAATCGGAGCGTAGAGAGAAGTACGCAGAGGTAATGATTTGGTAAGTATGAGGTTAGAAAATTACCTTTCCTATGAGTAATCCCTTATAGCCCTAAAACCCAGTAAAACCGGGCGCTTCAGAAATTATTACCCTAACTCTTACCTAAAATTACCTCTTGAGGTAATGAGTGAAAGCCAAACACGACAAGGGCTGCAGCGCGTTTCCACACCTTGCTTACCAAAATTACCTTTTTCCCAGCCCACGTCTGAAAAATGACCAAGACGACGTCCCTTTTCCGTGTTTTCACATCATGAGAATTTGGCAGTAATAGCAAGAAAATTCTTGGTGACTCTGTGCGATACCAGAAAACCCCGCAGAGCCAAGCAGACCGGGCCTTACAACCGCTTTCCCAGCGGACTGGGCGTTGTCGGATTCGCAAGTGGTGCGAACAGTTCCAAAAACGAAAATACCCTGTGCAGTAGGTTTTTCAGGCCGCAGCCCCAGCACGTCGGGCGTCTCACTTCCTTGGCCAATTCGTCGATGCTCCGTAAAGCTGTGCCACGGATCTGCACTTTTTTACAAAACCTTGCACTGCGTGCAATCCATGCAACGCCCAGAGCCCCCGCAGCAGACCTGGGTAGAGCGGGTGATTACACCGCTCTGGCCTTTGCACAAAAAAGGTACGCAAAGCCCGTCGGCGGGAGGGGGATAAGTGCTTTCCCAGGCATTTTTTTGTCACAATGATCAATTTCGAACAACAGAATATGAAAGCCACCAAATAGGTGGAAATAGTCACGCCTTTTTCCTATCCTATTCCAATCCCTTTTAAAGACTGCACTATTGACTGATAGGAAAAGTATGAACTTCAAGGAGACAATCAAAGAGCACTTCAAAAAATTCGAAGCATCCCCCATGCTTTTTTTTGGGTCTGGTATGTCTAGACGATATCTCGGACTTGAAAGCTGGGAACCACTCTTATTGAAGTTTTGCGAAGCAATAGGTGAAAACCATCTACGCCTACGTACAAATTCAGGGGGTGACCTACCAAGATATGCTCAGCTCCTTGCAGAGAGCTATGGACAAAAATGGTGGGAACTGCCTTCATCAGCACAAACAGCAGATGAGTACAAAGAGCACTTTATAAATGAGAGCTCAGTATTAAAAATTGAGATTGCAAAATACCTACAGAACGCACACAACAACAAAATTGATGCCATGGAGGAGGAACTTTCCCTTCTATCTCGGGCCAACATCGATGGAGTTATCACCACTAACTGGGATAGATTACTAGAAAATCTTTTCCCAAAATTTACAAGCTTCATTGGACAGGACGGCCTAATAGCTGGACGTAGTCATGGAATTGCAGAAATCTATAAAATCCATGGGTGTTCATCCCTGCCGAACTCCCTAGTCCTTACTGACGCCGACTACGTTGAGTACAGGCGAAAAAACCCTTATTTATCATCCAAGCTATTAACTATATTTATAGAACGCCCCGTAATCTTCCTAGGATACTCACTAACCGACGCACACATTGCAGAAATCCTGGAAGATATAATAACTTGCTTCCCAGAAAAGAGCTTAGACTTCCTGCGCAACAAACTTATATTCGTTGAATGGCAAAGCGACTTGGAAGAACCAAGCATTTCAGACTCAGTAATACATAAAAGAATACCGGTAAAACTCATCCGAGTAAAAAACTACATAGAGCTCTTCGAAGTTTTAGCAGAAACCAAAAAAAGAATACCTGCGCATATTTTTCGAACAATAAAGGATGAACTTTATGAACTCGTTATCACTGACGACCCTAAAGGACAGCTATATGTAAGACAAGAGTCAGACTTAGAGAAAAGCAACTCACTAACCGAGTTCGTAGTAGGCTACGGTGCAATATCCACTTTGAAAAAAGGGGAAGCAATAGCAAAGCAAGGCTTGATTGGGCTTGAGCGGGCAGACTTAATTCGTGATGTTATTTTTGAAAACAGAGACTATAACTCAAAGGATGTTATTGGCAGTGTCTTTCCAAAACTAGCAAAAGGAACCCAACGCGTTCCAATCTTTTATTACTTAAATCGCGCTGGCTTGATTAATGAAGATGGCAGTTTGAACAATGCCGAATTAGAGTTATGCCCGGGAGCTGCACTTCGTTTCAGCTGGGATATTGATCACTACAGAAGCGAAGGATATGAGCTGAGGAGATCAAAAACCGTACCACAGGTTTTGATTGGCATTAATGAACTATATGAATGTGGCTTTGAGCTTTTTCTACGTATGGTTCCGTACATGGATCCCGCATTGATAAAAAAAGGACAACAGGATTTATTTGAAATCCTGAAAAAGCACGCCGACAATGGATCAAGTAACTTTGCAAAACTAGTCTGCATTTACGACTTAATAAAGAACAGCAAGCGATACTAATACCATAAGCCAAACAACTTGCGGAGCTGCACATGTCCAAAACTGCATACTCGATACTTAACAAGAAAGAATTGGATGTGGAACAATTGCTGGCGCTATATGGCAACCATAGTGTAGAAGAGTCGATTCAGATATTAGCTGATATTCCAGATCACATCCGTACGATGGTCAGCATGGATGTTCAATGCCCATCATGCGGCGTGGACGGAGCTATTTTAGTAAGTGGTGCAAAATCGAAAACTACAGCTAAAGCTTTGCGCCAAGCACACTTTCGATTCGTAGGCGCAAAAAATGAAGATGCCCACCTTCCTTTTTGCGAGTTCAACACACTTGCTTCCGACCTTCCGAAGCAAAGCGAGTTAGTTGACCTTCAATCGGATAGATCGCAAGAAACACGTCAGGTTCGCCAACTGGTGTGCAAAGGCATTGAAGGTGGAGTCTTCGATCAGTCAAATATAAGATCGATGCGCCAATGGTATTTCGAACTAAAAACTTCCGTGCGCTTTCGTGTAACCGCATCGACAGATACATTTAATTATCTCTATGACCTGCTCGGAACTCATCCGCACGATTCGCTAGTACACCACCCATCGCACGCGGAGATCCCAAACTTCGACTGGCGTCATGCGGCGAAAGTAAAACTCACTCTAGATCAAGCAGATCTAGTTGAGGAAGCTAGAGGCATTCGGTTCGGCGACAGCAGGAAAGATGCAATTAGACTAGCAGAACGATATAAGGATTGCGAAGTTTTTGACGTCTCCGCACTAGAGCCTTATTATCAAAAAACGATTCAACTTTCTATGTTTACTGCACGCGCGCTTGGCTACAAAGCTCACACCTGGATGAACTATAAGTTTGGAAAAGTTTCCTCGCCACTACTAGCTTTCTGCTCGCTACTTCTAAGCTCCTCCGAATGGGATCTCAATGTTGCAATAGAGAAGTTAAGCATTATTCTAGGCATGCCCGAACCCAAAAACTTTCTACATGGAAACATTATCGGCCTTAATCCATTTATTGACTACAACGCTTGGAGAACAATCAAAAAAGTATGCGAAATAGGAACAACCTTTTCGATCCCCAATAATTTTACTAGTCGAATCAAAGAAATTGAAGCTGAAATGCGGGCCGAGCATTTACGTTGGCGCAAAGAAAAAGGCTTGCCTGAAAAGCCAATGGAGACAACAAAAAAATTAGTGTGGCCACCAGAAACAAAAAGTCCCTATTAAATAAAAACTATAAAGATATTAATTTTACTGACTTCGAAATTAGGGAGGCTGCTGCAGCTCGAGCGGTGAAGGCGGAAGTATCCGAAGGGATCGGTGTTGACCCTGGCAAATGGATGTGAGCAGCTAACTGCATATTCATTTCCTGTAATAAGTCGAGCGTTTCAGACATAATATTGAACAGATTCACGCCTTCTGAACCTATCCAAATTTTTGGCGCCTGCATCCGCTGGCTAACCCCCGCTACGCTTTCCCGCAAGCCTTCAATCCGCTCCTGCATATCGCCGCCCACCGTGGCGTTGTGCTTCTGCCCCACAACCAGGTTCAGATCCCGCCCAGTTGCCTGGTGCAGATCGTCCACCGCCGCCAGGCTCGCAGAACCGCCCGACATCAGCTTGAGTGCGCCCAGCGCCTCGATCTTTTTCACACCACCCACCGTCTCAGTCGAATGGTCGTCCACCGCCCGTGTGTGACTCTGGAACTGCTCGCGGTTGTCCAGGGCTTCAACTTCGCGCTCGATCGCCTGATCCCTGATCTTGCCATCGGTCTGGCGCAGCCAATTGCCGTCGGCGTCAACACGCTGCTGGGCGGCTTCGCTGTGCTGCCACACTTGATCACCTTTCGGTACCTTCGGCATGCTCAGGCCGTGCGGCAAGATCGATTGAATGTAGGGCTTGTTCGGCAGGCCGTAGGCAAAACACACCACTACCCGCGTGCCTTCCTCCGGAAAGGCGTAAATGCCCATTTCCTCGCCACCGGTGGGCAACGGCAAAGGAACGCCAGTGAGCGGCGGCATTGTCGGATCTGGTTCGTCATCCGGGCCGAGTACGACAATGTCCACGGCGTAGCGCGGACGGAAGTCGTCGCACAGTCCGGCGTCCGCCGGTGCGTCGGCCACCGCGGTAACCCGGGCAAAGCGCGGCAGGTGATAACCACCGGTGAGTTCGGGAAATTGGCGCTCTACAGCGCGGCGGATTGCGTCTTCCATCGGATGGCCATCTGGTCATTGGCAAGCGTCACGGTGGTGACGCGTTCGCCGTTGTTGATCGTTGCACCTGGTCGCAACCCGGGAAGGGCCGCCACCATCGCGCTTTGGTTGCCTTGGTAGCCGTCGAACAGCTCCGTGGGGATTTGCAGCGGCGCCCGTGCGCCAAAAAAACCGTCAGCCCAACTGCCGGCGAACATTTCACCGTTGCCGAGTTGGTGCCAGGTGAAGTCAGGAATGCTGAATACCCGGGCGAGACTGTCCATCGCCTGGTAACCGGCGGCGAGGCTGTAGAAATACGGCGCCTTCACGCTGGCATAAGGCCGATCGGGGACACGAAAGCGCAGCCCGGTTTGTTCGCTGACCTTGGCCAACACGGCGCGCAGATCCACATGACGCAGGTTCAACGGCAACGGGTTGGCCAGCACTGCCGCCAGTTCCCGGCAGAACAGCACCTGCTCGACCGCATTGGCGGCGGTGCAGCGCTCGACGTAGCCGATGAAGTGGCGTTGCAACGTGCCTTCGTTGTAGCCGATATCCAGCGTCACCAGACCTTTCAGCGGCATAGGGGATTGAACTGTGAAGTTGGCCCGGCCGGGGCTGGTAGCGTCCAGCCGGACGTCCTCCTTGATGAGAGCGATCGGGGCGCCGTTGATGGAAAGTATCTTGTGCAGTTTCACGTCTGCTCACTCCCGCCCAGCCACTTATCCACACGTCCCAGCACCTTTTCGAAGCCGCTGAGCGCGGGGTTATCGCTGGTTCCTTCTCCATTGCCGGCACCGCCGTCACCGACCGGGCTACCCGGGGCGCCTTGAGCGTCTACCTTGTTGCCGGCGCGCCGGCCTTCGACTTTCTCCGGGTTCGATTCGCGCTCGCTCAGCGTGAACTGCACCAGCCAGGCTTTCAGAGTGTCCGCTTCCCGGGCGCTGATGCCTTCGGAAAACTCGACTTGGCGCACACCGAAGGCCTCAGCGGTGTCGTTGACGATGCGGTACAGGTGCAACTGCCCACCGCTGGCCGTCGTTTCGGCCATTCGCAAAAGATCCGTCATCTGGGTTTTATCCACAAAGGGAATCATCAACGAAACTGCCAACGTCTTGGGCTTGAAGCCTTTATGGGCCTTGTCGGTGTTGCTGGTCTGGCCGGACATGTCGCCGCTTTCGATTCGCAGGTTGGCGGTGACCTTGAGGTTCTTGCCTTGGACTTTTTGTCCGTCGAGTAGCAGCGTCATAGGCCCACCAACTCCTGTACAAAACTCAGCCCTTGCTTACTGCCTACCAACAGCAAACCCGCGCACTGAATCCATTCGTGGCCCGGTGTATCGCCGGCCAGCAGCTCGTGGCGCAGTTCGCCGGCGTTGCCCGGACCGATCAGCCGTGCGCGCATGCTGACCTCAGGGTTTCCACCAACCAGTAGGCCTTTCAAGTCAGCCAGTTTCTGGTCACGTCCTCGTTGCTGGGTCGCCTTGCGGGCCGCGAGCGCGGCCAGATCCGCCAACGGCGAGCTGTCAGCGGCGTATCCCTCCAGCACGGCCAGTTGACCGGCCATGGACTGTTTGGCGGCTTTGACCACTGTGCAACGCTCCAGCGGCAAACCTTGCCAGCGAGGCAAAGAACCGGCGCCGGGGATCTCCCACTTTTCGCTTTCCAATTTCACCAGGTGTTGTGCCCGGCGCTCAGTCCGCACCAGATCAGGAATTGGCAGAAACGCGTTGAACCTCGCCAAGCTGCTGGCCAACTGTTCCAAGCGCGTGCCAAGGAACAGGATCGAAAGTGCGTATTGCTGCCCAGTCGGGCGTCCACTGTCGCTGGCGTCTTCCAGTTTTTTTGCGAGGTGTTCAAGTGCGTTGGGAGCCGAGAGGAAGCGTTGATAGCCGGTGCCTTGGCCAACCCCGCTTTGAAACGGCGTCACGACAAGGCACGCCGGCACTTGGCCCAACTGCTCGGCCAGCGCGGCGCGTCCGGCCGCGATCGCGCTTTTGGCAGCATCACCGACCGGCCCCGGGTTGGTGTTTGCCAGGCCACTCAGGCCAGCCACGCGCTTGGCGGTGCTGGCCAATTCGCTGCCGGCCAGATCCTTGGCCGCTGACAGTCCGCCCATCCACTGCGTCGCCTGCTCTGGCCAGCGCATCGTCACCGGTGCCCAAGTCATGCCGGCGGCGTCCAAATGATGGCTTTCATTGTCTTGAGGTCTTTGTCTTTTTGAGCGTTGGCCACAGCCAGACGGAGTATCTCGGCGTGCCTCAACGCAGCCTGGCGAAAGCGCACCAGGTCAAGGCTGACTTTCTGAAGTTGGGCGATCGTGTGAGGTCGGAAGGCCAGCACCTGGTCGGCGTCATAGCAGGGGTAAACGTCATCCATGCCCAGCAGCACTTGACCGTTCAAATTCACCTGGTCATCGATCGCGCTGCTGTAGCGGTAGATCTCGCCCAAGGCGTTGGAGTTGAATCCGCCGGCGATGTAAGCCGCGCCGCCGGTGCTGATCGCTTGCAGTTTTTGATCCTGCAACGTGGTCAGCACGGCATCGATGTCGTCGATCCATTGGCCGTCTTTCCAGATTTGGTTCGGCCCGGGTTTTTTCATGGTGTAACCCGCCGGCACTGGTTCGAATCCGCCGAGGGTGCGCGGCTCGCCAGTGTCGGTGTTGAATACGACCACGCCGCCGAAGAAGTCCACCAGTTGCCATGCTGTTCCGCTCCAACACGCGGCTTTGTACTGTGGAACCACCGGTGGAGCGATTTCGACGCAGCCGCCAGGGATCAGATAAACGCCAGGCTCCAGGGGCGATTCGTCTGCCGTCACGGTGCCCACGAAAACGCCCAGGTGGTCGGTTTGATAAACGAGTTTTGCCGTCATGCTCGATCTCAATACTTGATGCAGAAAAGTAAGGCCATGTTCTTCGGCCGCGTTTCGGTTCCGCCGGCAGCAGCGACGGTCACGCCGTGGGTGTGGTTGCCCCCGCCGCCAATACCGACGTTGTGCGCATGGTTACCGGCGGCATCCATTCCGACTGTGTGCTGGTGATGTCCGGCCCAAGACGTTTCCTGTGCACCAGCGGCCTGCCTGATGGTGTTCGGCCCTCCCGCGCCTTGGCCGATACCTGGCGCACCTGGCGCACTGTGGGAGTGATTGCCCTGCGCATCAGTCCAAGCCCGGTGAGCGTGGTTACCTTGTGCATCCGTCCATGCGCTGTGGACATGGTCACCAACGGCAGCGGCAGTAGCGGTGTGCGTGTGGGACTGCATCAGCATGTCTTGAAAGGAGCCAAGCACCCGCGAAGGATCCAGGCCGCGCCCGTCGTCTTTGCCACGAAGGAACAGGCCTCGCAGATCCGGCACGCCGAAGGTCGTGGAACCATCACCCTCACCAAACACAATGCCGATGCGCGCAAACAGTGCGGCGTAGGTCGTGCGAGACACCACGGCACCGTTGCACCTGAGCCAGCCCGGTGGAGGGACGTCCATCGCAAATGGAGCGACCATTCCGGCCATTGAATCTCCGACTTGTGTTTTCAGTCTGTTCAGGGCGGCGGTGGTCGCCAGAATCTCGCTGCTGTTCGTATCCGGATCATCACTTTTGGCGTTGGGCAGGTTTTCCAGCTCGACGTCTTCTTTTGTCGTGCCACGGGCGCGCAGATTCGCGTAGTCGCCATCTCGTGCCGCGAAGTGCTGGATCAGCGGCCCGGCGATTGACTCGGGCTGACGCTCATCCCAGAAAGCCGTTGAAGAGGTGTAATGGGCAATCGGGATGCAGTAATGGCGCACGCCGGCAGCGTCGGTGTAGTCGGCCTTTTCGCCATAGACAATTTTCCACGTCGGCACTCGATCGTTTAAATGTCGCTCCAGGCAAACGTCGAGTGTGATTTTTCCAGCGGGAATTACACCGGTGAGCGGCAAGGGTTTTGCCAAAAATACGCGGATACCTTCGATGTACGCTGTGCCAGCCCCCAGTTGGAATCCGTTTCCACTCTTTCCGAATACGAGCGAGTTACCAAAAAAGCACGCGCGGCCGTAAACCTCGCGATTGCTCAGGCGCTCGCGCTCATCGATACCGGCAAGGCGCACCGTAAAGTCATGCTGCCAGGTGCTTGCATCGATCGTGATACCCGTCAGCTGCATGGCCCCGTCATAGGCCACTAGAAAGTTGCGGGTAACGTTGTTGCCGATCTGCAACGGCGGAATGTTCTTGCGTTTTTGTTGCAGCGGCACGTAGGACACGGCGAACAGCAGACCGTCCGCGTCTTCAAGACCGACCCAGTTGAAGTCCCAGTCACCGATGTCAGACCCCAACTGGGCGCTGTACACAACCTGGTTCGGATTCACGAACCCGCGATTTTCCTCGGGGATGTCGTAGACGTGGACTATCTGCGCCGCTGGCGGTTTGCCGGCGGCCCGATCCACCGGTGTTTCCGGGTTCAACTGGGGCACATTGGCAAAAATAAACCGAGTGACGATCAGGGACTTTTTCTGACTTTGTTTCAGGGCGATTTGGCCTTCACCGGCCAAGGTAATACTGGCGCTCAAGGTGCGCTCCTAGAGACTGGCAACCAGCGTTTGCTGGTCGTCGTTGAAGTCGATCAGGGCGATTTGCAGCCCCACGGGGGTGATGGTCACGAAGTCGTACCGACGGCACGTTCGGCCGTACTGCTGGATAAGGACGCGCAACAGTTCAGGATTCAGCGAAAGCTGAGCGTTGCTGAATTTCAGTAGCACCACGTCCCAATCCCGATCGGGCTGGCGCTCCTCTATCTCCACATAACCAACGCCGAGGCGTTCGAAAATGCGCTTCATGCCTGCGGTGCTGCCCGCATCCACGGAGTTGATAAAAGCGTGTTTCACCCGTAATCGGAATAACGCCTCGGGCTCGCCCTGAAATCGCGTCACGTCGCGCTGCCAAGCCCAAAGCTCAAGAATGCTCATGTGGCAGATGTCCGGATCGATCTGCGAATACGGCCAGCGCAGCCAGCCGGTGACTGTCTCCCACCAAGCCTGTGCAGCAGCGACCAGTTTTGACAGCTCGGTGCCGCCAAGCCAGAACGGCAGTTTGAGTTTGGTCATTGCAGATTCACCTTCACCGAGGACAAACGCGGGATGTTCAGACCGCTGACAACATCAACGCCGGGCATGAATCGAAGGGAGGCGATATCGGCAAACTGCTGGTGCAGTTCCTCCCCCAGTCGGCTATAGCTGAATCGCGACTGTGGGTAAGTGAGCGTCGGTTGAAAGTCGCGGGGCGTGCTTTCGCGGAACGCTGCGCGGATGAACAACTCGACCTCACTTTTCAGAGTATTGATCTGTTCAGCGCTCAGGTTGGGTTGAGGCCAGAGATTCATGGCCACAGCCACAGGCACTTCCGGCATGACCATGGCCAGCAGATCATCGCCGTGGCCGTGGTTGCCCTGATCACGGATGTGCGAGTTGATTTGTTCCAGGTAAGTGTCCGCCGGCACGCTGGCATCAAACAGCACATAGGCGTTCGCGCTGCCCGGCCCACGTGGAGCGCCGTGTTCGAAATAGACACCGTCCGGACGCACGCCAGGGAACGCGGAAATCATGGCGCGATATACCGCGTCGGTGTGCCATTGATTGACCGCCGAAAATTGGTTGCGCACGCGCAAGCGCAACTGATCGTTGGGTTCCGGATCCGCACCTGGCGACTCCAGCCACCCGTCCTTGTTCACCACCTGGACGATGCCGGGGATCGGCGCCGGCAGAATCGCGTAGTAACCCGGGGCGAGATTGAAGCCGCTACCGGCTTCGATCGCTTCCACCGGGACTTCCAGCTGGATCTGTCCCTGCATGAACGTCGCGGGCGCAGTGGTCATCAACTTGTAGACGTTGCCGTTGATCGCAGCTGACTGCACGACAATGCCTTTTTCCAGCTCCATCACACCGTCAGGCGTAGCCCGGGTGAACAGCAATCTCCCTTGGGCTTTGGTGGCTCCCTTGCGCTCGACGTTCACCGCCCAGGCGAGCGTATCCAGCCATGCGTCCACCGCAGTTTTAACAAAGAAGTTAGGCAGCACGGTCATGCAAAGGAAGTCGAGCAGCCACAGAACCGGCTTGGTCACCAGTGCGGTCATTACCCGCCAGAACGGTGAATAACTGCTGGTGTTGGCCACCTTGGCGCCCTGGGCTTCGACCTCCTTTTCCCACGCAGCCTTCAATCCCGCCTCGGTGGTCGGAATGCCCGCATCGGCGACCACCTTTTTAAAATCGACGCTCACAGACTTACCTCAATCGATCCAAATTTGATGGTTTTGGCAGTGACCATGTAGGTGCCTGGCTCCTGTTGGGTGATGCGCGCTGTTCCCGGTACCAGACGCACGTCGTCTTCTACCAGCAGCTCCAGACGCTGAATGCAGTCGCGTTGCTTCAAGCGATCACGTTCTGCCACCAGGACAACCAATAAACCGCTGTCGCGGATCATGTGCGCGATGTCCTGGGCGATGCAGGCGCGGTCATCAATGAGCAATGGCTGATGCGAGGGATCCAGGGCTAGGTCGTTGTCGACGATCAGCAGATCTACGTATTCGCTCATCCGCCCACCGCCATTGCGACCATGTTTTCCACCTCCAGCGGGTTCATTGGTTTAGCGGTGTGAATGTTTACGTTCTCCACATGCGTGCCCTTGTTCTGGCTGTTGCTGTTGTTCTGAATGCTGGTCAACAGACCACCGGGCGGCACCGCTGAAGGGCGCGCAGGCGAAAGGCTGGGGATTGCTGCGTTAATGGTCTGCTGGGCTTTCTGCGCGGCGTTGGCGGTGTCGGCGGCGTTGGTCGCAGCATCCACGCCGGGCACTTCGGGCATACCGCCGAAACGCGCCTCGATGTTCACGCCCGGTATGCTGTTCATCAGCTCGATCAGGCCGTTAATGGCCGTCTGAAAAACGCTGACGATGCTGTCCCACGCGGCCTTGACCATGCCAGACCAGCCGCCCACAGAGTTGAACCAGTCAGAAAGTTTCTGGAACTGCGCGGCGACGAACTGAAACGCGGCAGTGTTCATCAGGGCTGACGTCCATTCGTCCCAGTAATAGACCGCCGCGACGATGACGGCTACCAGGGCGAGAACGCCGACAACGATCCACACCAGCGGGTTGGCAAGCAATGCCGCGTTGACCAACCAGATGGCGCCCTGCCACAGCAGCATTGCGCCGCGAATGAGAGCCAGACCAGCGCTCAATGTGTAGATCACCGCCATGTACGCCAGAATCGCCAGCTTTTGCAGGACGAACCCGGCAACGGTGCGCAGATTCAGCAACTGGACGACTTTCCAGACCGTCACCAGGCTAAGCCACACCATCCGGGAAACTCCCACCACGACCGTTAGCAAAGACAACGCGGTCACGATGCCCATGATGGTCAGCGCGGTGATGCCGATCACGCGGGTGATGTTGGGGAAAAGCTGCGACCAGCGAACCAGTGTTTTGCCGATATCCACCATTTTGTTCATGAACGGTGTCAGCACTGGAATCAGTACCTGACCGAAGACGACGCGCATTACATCAACGAGCGAGGCCCATTGCTGCCAGGGATCAACCATCGCTCGGGCCATGTTTTCGGCATTCTCCAGCCCGCGCACTTTGCCCAACTGCTCGATGCCGCTGCGCAGCCGCTCTGAATCCTTGAATAGAGCGCCGATCACTTGCGCACCTTCACCGCCGAACGCCTCTACCAGACTGGCTGACGCCGTGGCAGTGGTGAGGTCGCCGAACTTGCCTTGGAGCTTGTCCAGGATGCTCATCATCGGCAGAAGTTTTCCCTGTTGATCGGTGAACTTCATGCCGAGCTTTTCCGACGCCGCGCCGATGTTCTCGAAAAACGCCTTGTAGCGTCCGCCGGCGTCGCCGCCTTCCATCGTGCTGCTCAATGTGCCAATCACCGCCATCTGCTCAGCCAGGTCAACGCCGGAGGTCGTCGCGATCGCGCCGGCCTCCTTGAAAGCGTCTTTCATCGCGGCGCCGCTGGTGCGGAACAGCTGCACTGCCAATGCGGTTTGCCCGCCGAGTTTCTCCACCCACGCGCCTTTTCCCATCGCATCGGCTTGGGACTTCTGCAAGTTGTAAAGCGTGCCCACGTATTCGCCCATGGTCTCGGCATCGGATTTGGTCGCCTTGGCCAGCAGGTTGCTGACGTTGGTGAACGTGGCCAGCTGGTTGCCCGCGAGCCCCTTGATCGCACCGTCGATCAGGTACGCCGAGGCCACAAAGTCCCTGGCGTTCTCGCCGTAGTTCACGGCGAACTCCAGCGACTTGGTGTTCAGCGCCGTCAACGCATCTTCGGCGACGCCCAGCGATCGGACATCGCCCAGGGCGCGATTGACCTCCAGCGCGGGTTCCATGGATTCGCGGATCCCGACCACACCGGCGGTCAGCCCGGCCAAGCCCACACCGATTGTCTTGATGTGTTGCTCGCTCTGATCGGCAAGGTCGGAAAAGGCCGCTTGCACCTGACCCAATGGCGCGGTGACCTTGTCGGTCAGGCTCAGAATGAAAGCAAGGCGGGCGCTTTGGTCTGCCAATGTCGTTACCCGTTCAGCGCAATGGCGATGCCGTTAGCCACGGCAAACTCCATGCGTCTCCAGTGTTCGTCCTCCAGCCACTTGGCCGTCCCCATCGCCTCGGGCGTGGGTTCGGCACCAGGTAGCCAGTGGTTCGTCAGGGCCACCAACTGGCCCAGGCCGTTTTCGCTTAAGCGCTCAGCGTGGCCGAGTGCTTTTTTACGAGCACCTCAACCTTCGGGCCGTACTCTTCCAGCAGCGCGCCGGCGAGCTGCATCACCATGACCGGGTTGCCCAGCAGCGGTTTCAGGACGGTTTTGTGTTCCTGCATCACAGTGGTCATCAACAGGTTGTTGCCTGGGGCGACCTTGTTGGTTTGGGTCAGCGCGTTGAAGTACTTGGTGACGTCAGCCGCAGTCAGGTTGAAAGTGAATTCCTGTTCGCCGACTTCCAGGGTGATTTCAGTGTTCTGTTGGCTCATGGGGCAGCTCTCTTTTTGAGGTTGGGTAAAGTGGTTCCCTGGTGCGCCGGCGATCGCCGGCACACATCAAGGGCGTATTGCTGAAGCCCAAGGATCATTTGCCGGCTTAAGGCAAGCTGATCCCGGAGGGTGAAATAATCCGGTCGAGCGTCTGCTGCGAGTTCGGCGCTGCCTGCAACAGCCACGCGGGCGGTGCCGGCGGTGGCGGGCACAGATCCGGAAGCGGGACAGTTGGCGCGGATCTGCAACCGTTGAGTGCCATCGCCAACATCGCCACGCAGGCGCTCGATTTCAGTACGTGCATGCGTCAATTCCGTGGTGTTTCGTTGGTCGATTGCGTCCCGTTCGGCAAGCATTTCACCGGTGATGCGGGCCGCTTCACGTAGGCCGTTTACTTCCCGTTGCGCGCTGTCGCGCTCGCGCCTGGCGTCATCGCGCTGGCCTTCGAGCGTGTCGAAGCCGATCCAAACGACCAGACACACCACGACGAGAAAGAGGCATTCGCGCAGCATCAGAGGCCGGCCGCGCAAAGCCGAGACTCGGCCAGTCGGCGGTTGTGCAAACCTTGAACGAAGCGCTTTCTGCCCGTGGTATCGGTGACAAAGGCCCAAACCGGTGTCTTGCCATCTGCTGCCCACGCCAACGCGTTGCAGCCTTCGCTGATGCGACCCGCGTTGATCAGCGCGACCGCTCGACTCGCGCAGGTGCTTGGCACGCCAAAGTTGTGGCCGTGGCTGGTCAGCGCGTCAAAGGTGTTCTGGCCCACGTTGGGATTGGTGATGCAGTCAGCAAGCTGTAGCTGGGTTTTGCGAATCACCAGTTTTTCCACCTCGGCACATCGCTCGGGCGACCAGTAATCACCGACCACTACCGGCAAATGGCTGGTGTGTCGGGTGATGCCCTTACACACGGTTGGCAAACCACGGGCGAGCGGATCCGGGTAAACGACGTTTTGGCCGTTGCCTTCCCAGGTGCCCAGGAAGATCACAAGCGGAGCGCTGGCCAACGCGATAACACCGGCCTGAATCTTGCCGCGCAAGCTCATGGAAATAGCACTCGCAGCAGTGCCGGCACGACCATTTGAAGGACAGCACCGACCAGCGTGAGAATGGTCAGCAAACGGCCTACCTTCGCGCCGATGTCGTTCACCGCGCCCGTCAGGGTCTGCTGACCGGCGTTGAGTTCCGACAGTTGCCCGGCCATGTGTTCGAATCCTTGCTCCAACCTGGTAACTCGGGTGGGGACGGTTTCGTGCCGATCTGCCAGCTCATCCAGCCGGTGTTCGAAAACGGCAAATCTCTGTTCCAGCGATCCGAGGCGTGCGGCTTCAGTCGTCATCAGCGTTTACTCTGTTCGTGGCCCGTCTGACACGGGACGCACCGCGTTTTGCCGCCCAGCGCCTGGCGCGCGGGCGGGATTTCTTTATCGCAGTCCTGGCAATGGGTCAGGCTTGGCCCGACCGGCACAGGTTTCAGCAGCTGGGCCTTGATCGCCTGGTCACGTTGGCGCTGCTCCAGTTCCTGGGCACGGTCGAACCAGTCCACCATTACCGAAGCCCCTCGATCTCGGCCGCAGCCAGGTAGGGAACGCCGTTGATGTGGATAAAGTCCGGACTGGTGACGTCGAATGGCACCTTGTGTTTGGTCTTCTCGCCACCCTTGGGGTCGATCGCCAGCAGACTGGAGATCTTCACCTTGCAGCCGAACGCCTCCACGCGCAGTTCGTCTTCACCGGCCTTGGCGAAGAACACCGCATCAAACGGTTTCAGCTCGCGATAGCTTCCCGCCGATCTCGCTGCATCGATCAGCAACTCAAAGTTGGAGCTATCCAGTTCCAGTTCACCGGCAGCGGCCACGTCGCCGTCCACGTAGCCGTCAGGCACGCCCCGGGTTTGCGCCACGGCCGAGTTGTCGGTGATGTCCAAGGTGCAGCTTTCAACGTGCAGCGCGATATCGCCCAGGCTCACGTCGAAGTTCTTGCCGCCAATTTTTGCCATGGGGCGTTACTCCGCTTTGTCAGTGGAAAGATCCAGGGCAATGTTTGCCGTGAGGTCTTTCGGGCAGTTGAGGGGTTTGAGCTTGATGTAGGCCGCGACCTTGGTTTTGCTCAACCATTCCAGTACCAGGTCGCCGTCCTTCGGCGGCTCGATGTCGCCGGGGAAGACTTCGCCGTTGAACTTGACGGACTTGGCCATGGCACGCAGCGGCGCCATTAATTGGTTGGTGTTGACGGCCATGCTGTTGGGGGTGTTGTTCAAGCGGCGATCGGCTACGCGGCGAATCAGCAACGGGCGGATCTGGCGAGCGGCCTTGTCGGTGATGCGTAGGTACTCGACGACTTGAAAGTCACTGCCGGGGGTGTCCAGCATGTTGCCGTCACCCCAATACACGCCCGGGTAATCGGGATAGGTCTGCGACACAGAAAAACGCGCTCGATCCAGCTCGCTGCGCACAGCCGAAGGCAGCGGCACTTTTTCACCATCCATTGGCACAGGACCAAGGCCCAACACTGGGCCGGTGGCTACACGCATCGGACTGTCCGCGATGCTCACGGAGGAATGCGCCAGGCGCCCGGCGAGAACGCCGAGGTCGTTGCCGTGCAGTTGCGGCACCGGCAAAACACGCGGCGCGGCTAAATCCGCCACCAGCGCCTTTTGCTCGCTCACGTACTGCGCCCAGGTCTGCTCGGCGGTGATGCCGGCAACCGATGCCATGACGAATACGCGGCGTCCGTACTTGTTGTTGAGAGCGATTGCAGCGTCGTGCATGTCCGACAGCTCGGCGGCCGTGGTGACAGGCTTGGTGATTACCGCGGCTTCCACGGAAAAACCCTGTTGCTGGGCTTTTTCCAGCGCGGTTTCCCAGTCGCCCTCGGCGCTGATCGGGGCCGCGACGCAGGCCCAGCGCTGACCACCGTTCAAGCGGGCGGCGGTGATTTGGGTTTTCAGATCGCTGGCCGGAACGCCCAGGGAGGAGTCCAAGTCGCTGTCGGTGTTCAGCGCGATGAACTGGCCGACGTTCTTGCCGGCCGGGCCGATGAAAAGAAAGTAACGCTCAATCTCAGTCACGGCACCCTGGCCCAGATTGAGATTGTCGACGGTGACTTGACCGAGTGCCATGCAGTGCCTCGTTAGCGGGGTGAAGTTAGGATTTGTTGAAAGACCTGGTTAACCAGCTCGCGGGTTTCATTACCGCTTGCCACGCCGAGGAACTGACGTTTTGGCAGGGTGATGTCCCAGCTTTGCGCGCCGGACGACTCGGTTTTTTCGTTGTTCAAAATGCGGATCAGCAGCCCCGCCTTGGCGTAATTCACATGCTGTTGAATCCACGCTACTGAAGGCCGTGTCGGCTTTTTCTTGCCCTTCTGCCGAACGCTGAATCCGAGCTTGCGCAGGCGTTTGGCTTGTTTGTCAGTGCAGGCGATGCCAGGTGGAACGCTGTTCCAGCGCTTCATCTGCGCAGCAGTACGCCGCTCGGTGGCGCCGTTGTGCTGCTGAGTGGCGACCCAACGCGTCAGCGCGTTTTTCCAGCCCAGTTCGGCTCCGTCCGCATTGACGCGGGTAACCTGCAGCAGCTTGGCCAGACCCGCTTCCATCTTCTTTTTGCCCTTGGCTGATCCCTTCCGTTCTGCGAAAGACGAGCCGTCGAGGTTCTGCTGCTCGCGCTGGCGTTTGCGGCTCATCGAGCGCACCCGCTTGGTCACGTTGTTCAGCAGACGCCGGCGCAGCACTGGCGGCAGCTCCAGTAGCGCCAGTTGGGCGTCGACGTTGAGTAAGCCCCTGACATCGAGGTCACACGGATTAGCGCTCACCTGTGGCCACCTCGCCGCGCTCGGCAACCCACAGGTCAAACGGGATGAACGCCCACAACTTGCCGAAGGCCTCAATCTCGCCGGCAGGATCCTCAGCCAAGTATTGCGGCTCTACGAATTCCAACGTGATTTCCACGTCGAACAGATCGTTATCCAGCGGCTCTACGGCGAATTCCGGTGCGGGTAATTCGTGCCGATCGCGATCGGAGTCGTGGTTTTCCAGCCAACTGCCCACCAACGCCATCAGGCGCGCCGGATGGTCGGCGAAACGCTCCAGGACAATCGCGGCGCGATAGTGCATGTCGGCAAAGTGCATGCCGTCGACGTCGGGTTTCCAGACCAGCACAAGCTTCACCTGCTCGGTAAAGCTGTCGAGCTGCTCAGGCTCGACCAGGCGCCGGTCGCGAAGGTACGCGGTTAAACCTTGCAGCTTGTTCAAAGCAGCTTCGCCGTGATGCGGCCACGGCCTTGCAGCACGCGCACGGCCGCCTGGCTGAATGCCAAGAACGTTTCCTTGAGTTCAGGTGCTTCTTTCGCGGTGTTCTCGGCGCTTTCCCGCCGGGTCACGGACGCGAATTGAGGCAGCGCGCCGGCCTTGGCGCGGCAATACACGGCGCGCTTGTACAAGCTGACCCGCAGCACACGTTCAGGCGACGACAGTTCGGCGGCTTCTACATTGGTAAAGCCGAGGATCTGCCAGCGGTTTTTGAGCTTCGCCAGGTCTGTGTTGACCTCGGCCATGGCAATACTCAGGGCGTCGACCAGCAACGTGCCCAAGAACTCCGCCGGCAGGCGGTAGCCCTTCTGGAACTCGGACACAGAGAGGTTCGGCCAAAAGCCGTCGTTCTCGATTGTCTGTTCCACAAAGGTGGTTGGGTTCCCGGAAAAGCTGCTCATTGCTGGCCACTCAAATAGGGCGGGGAAACTGCTTTTCGTGGGGCTGGCCATGAATGGCAGACACACGTCCACAGTTCCCCGCTGGGGGGGTAGTCGGTTATGGGGCGCCGGTCACGGCGGGTGTTTGTTTGGCGATCGCCTTGCGGCACTTCGCAATGCGCGTCTCATTGCCAGCTTTCGCGTACAGCTCGGTGGAACGTTCCAGGTGCTGGAGCGCGGTTTCCCACTGCTCGGCCTCCATGGCGCGCATGCCGATCAACTTGTGGTACTTGGACGGGATCTGTTCGGTCAGCTCCCATTCACCGTCGACGCGAGGCAGCAGATCGGACAGGTACGGCTCCGGGCTGCGCTGGGCGTTGTATTCGGCGTAAGCCCAGTCGATCACTGCGTCCGCAACGAAGGTTTGCACGTCGCGACGTTTGAACCGCTCGGGCATCTCCTGCCCCTGCCCGATCGCAAAGTCCGCGAGTGCTAGGCCGTCTTCGAACTGCTCGGTGTCGAACAGCCAGACCATCACCTGCACCAGAACGCGATTCGGCATCACCAGATCCGAGTCCATGTAGCGCTGAATGAAATCCTGGTACTTGGGCAACAGCTCCTCACGCTTGAGTGCCTGACGCCCGGCGAGACCCTTGATATCGCTCAGGCGCTGCAGATCCTGATCCAGAGAGGCTTCCATCAGCAGCAGGTGCTTTTTCGCGTTGGCCGGGCTGCTCAGGGCTTCCGCCGGCGAATACGCCTGCGGTGCGGCGGCTGCAGCGATTACTGCAGCGGTTCCCTGTGCCAAAGTACGGCGCTTGTGGGCAAGGGCCAGGCTCATGCGGCCAACTCGACGTTTTCGGTAAACGCGATCTTTTCCAGCTGCTCGATCACGTAGCCTTCGTTGCGGCTGTTGTAATCCTCGACGCGGGAGCGTTTCGGGTTGTCTACGGTTTGCTTGCGCCAGCTGGAGTCCTGGAAGTAGATCGACAAGTTGTCCCAACTGGTGACCAGTACGCCGTTAACCGGGAAAAACGGCACGCTGAAGCTTGGCAGACCACCATAAGTGGCGATCACCTGGGCGTCCTCGATGCGCTCTTTTTCGGTGGGTGTATCACCCTGCTTGGCGTACAGCTTGGCCTTGTCAGCCGCTAACAGGTCGGTGCCGATAATGGCGATCAGGTCTCCGCCATCGCGCAGACGTTCGTCCACCATTTGCTTGGTGTCATGCACCAGAGCGTCCAGGTTGGCGTAATCACCGCCCTGCCCCAGGATTACTTTGCCAGCGGTTTTGCCTTCCTTGAGTACCTGCTGTGGGGCTTGCTCGCGCAGTTGTTGCAGCCAGCCTTTGTTCACGTCCTGCAGCATTGGGTAAGCGGCAATATCAGTCTGCGCAGCGGCTTTCAGGCCGTGGAAGCCGACCATGATGCGGTCCAGAGCGATCTGTTTCTGCACAGCAGCCGAGTAACGTTGATGGAAGTCCGGGAATTTGGCCCAGGCGTCGATTTTTGCGTACGGCAGACCCACGTCCGACTCGGTGGACGAGAGTTCGTAGGTGGTGTTGTCCAGCTCGGAGGCGTCTTTCGCCTCGCGATCGGTGGTCTTGGTGTTAGTACGGCCAGTCACCGGGCCGGACACACCGATGAACACCTTCTCACCCTTGATTTCGCTCACGCCGATGACGTTGATGCGCGAAAGGAAGTCCGACTTGGCGGTGATGGCGTCGTTCAATTCCTGGGTGATGGACGGCTCAACGCTGAACATCTTGCTGGACAGCTCGACACCATAGGTCTCGGCCATAGCCAGCTGCATCGCCGCATACATTTTCGCGCCGTAAGCGCTCAGGGAACGGGCCATGTCAGAGTACCCGCGCTTTGGTTTTGTCGGCTGCGCCGGTGGAGCGCGGCAGCTGACGTCCAGTGGACGTGTTTTGCAGCGTGGTGAACTGCTTCTGGAGGCTCGTCAAAGCTGCCAAGACGGCCTTATTGGAAGCGCCACCGTTACGCTTGAATTCGCGTTCTTCTTCGGCGGTGGTAACGATCTCGTCGACTGCCGCACTTACGTCATCGATCGTGGCTTGATCGGGTTCTGGCGCATCTTCGGCAGCAGGCTCAATCACGGCCTGAATGCCGGCAGCGACGACCAGCAGCTGGGCCAGCAGGGCTTTCAAAGCCGTTGCGGTAGCTTCATCCATTGGGGGTTTGCTCTCGGTTGGGGTTTGCGGAGTGGTTTCAGCGGCGGTGTCATCAATGCCGAAACGCTTGAACAGGCGGGTGAACATGCCGACAAGGCGGCCAATCTCGCCCTGCGCTTCGGTTTCGCGCAGAGGGCCGAGTTCTTGGGATGCGGCGTAGTACGCATCGCGGCTGGTGCGACTGGAGAAGTAGAGTTCCTGCGTGCCGACGCTGGCGGGTTCGTCGGTGACGGCGATACCGGTCATGTAGGCTTTGCCACGGCCCCGGAAATTCGGCTTGATCTCGATGCTGGTGAACAGTTTTTCGCCGGCGTCATTCAGGCGCAGCAGCTTGTCGTTGGGCTTCAGTTGCGCTTCAAGGGCGACTTGGCCAGGTTCCAAATCGTCGCCCTCTTCGACCAAGCGCACAGCGAAAACCGTTCCGTGGGATCCGAACCAGCGTTCGTGTTCACACCAGATAACGGCGGTGTACAAAGTCGGCGCGTAGGTCTCGGCGATGTCGCGCAGTTCCTGGGGAAGGATCTCGCGGCCATCGACGGTCGGGCCGCTGGTGGCTACACGTTTCCAATAGGAGACAAGGGAACGGGGCATGAGTGGTGACTGCGCTCAATCGCTGAATGAGCCGCCACGATAGGGAGCCGTTTACCGCCAAACAAACGGTTGAAACTCAGGGTTCTCCTATTTTCGAGAGATAGGCGGATCGCAGCATTTAACTCCGCGTTTCCGGGGTTTTCGCCGCATAGACTGCGGCCCATGAACTACCCGACCGAAGTTAAAGAAGCCGCAAAACGCCTCTACCTGCGCCGCTGTTCGGTGAAGGAAATACAGGCGCATTTGAAGCTGCCCAACATACGAATCGTCTATTACTGGATCCGCCAAGGCGGCTGGGACGAGATGCTGACGGATGAAGAACCGTTGAGCGCGGTCAACCGGCGAATAACCCTGATCCTGGAAAAGATCTATCCGCTGACGAAAGCCGAACTGGACGAACTGGAGCGGCTGACAAGCCTGCTTGAACGGCTGAAAAAACTTGCGGCCAAGCCTGCACAGGCAGCGCCGTCAGACGCACCGGACGAGCCTCGCGAACGCCAGCCTGGTCAACGTCGTGAACGAGGCGAAGGCGGCGGCAAGAAGCGCGAAAAAAAGGCGAAAAACGACGTCAGTGGCCTGACCGAAGTGGACTTCCTCGATAAATTCATTTCGAAGATGTACGGCTACCAGAAAGAGCTGTTCGAGGCGAAACAGAACCCACTGACTCGCCGTGTCCGGAACATCCTCAAAAGCCGTCAGGTCGGTCTGACTTACTACTTCGCCGGCGAAGCGTTCATGGACGCTGTGCTGAGCGGTGACAACCAGGTGTTTCTGTCAGCCAGCCGATCGCAGTCCGAGATCTTCCGTAGTTACATCATCCAGTTCGCCCAGCAGTGGTTCGGCATCGAGCTTACGGGCAATCCGATCACACTGAGTAACGGCGCCGAACTGCGCTTTCTCAGCACCAACAGCAGCACCGCCCAGGGCTACCACGGCCACGTCTACGTGGACGAATATTTCTGGATCCGCGACTTCGAAAAACTCAGCACCGTGGCCAGCGCCATGGGCACACACAAGAAGTGGCGCAAAACCTATTTCTCGACGCCCAGCGCCGTGTCGCACCAGGCGTACCCATTCTGGTCAGGTGAGGAATTCCGCAACAGCAAACGCGGCAAGAAGGCCGGCGGTGTGTGGCCGAGCGAAGCGGCCTACACACAGGGCGCGCTGTGTCCGGACGGCCAGTGGCGCAAGACGATCACCCTGGACGATGCGATCGCCGGCGGCTGCGATCTGTTCGACCTGGAGCAGCTGCAGCTGGAGTACGACGAAGACAAATTTCAGCAGCTGTTCTACTGCAAGTTCATCGACAGCACCCAAAGCGCATTCAGCCTCAAGGATCTGGAACGCTGCTACTCGGACCTATCGTTGTGGGACGACTACAACCCGGACCTGGATCGACCGTTCGGCAACAGCCCGGTCTGGCTTGGCTACGACCCAAGCCGCACCCGCGACGACGCCACCTGTGTGGTCATCGCGCCGCCACTCGAACCCGGGGCGAAATTCCGGATTCTGGAGAAGCACAGCTGGCGTGGCCACTCGTTCACCTACCAGGCTGCACAGGTCAAGAAGCTGACCGAGCGCTTCAACGTCCAGCACATCGGCATTGACGTCACCGGCGTGGGTTACGGCGTGTTCGATCTGGTGCGCGACTTCTACGCCAAGGCGACACCGATTCACTACAGCCTTGAGGCGAAAAACGCCCTGGTGCTCAAAGCCCAGGACACGATCCAAGGCAGTCGCATCGAGTGGGACGCAGGGTGGACGGACATCGCCCAGGCCTTCCTGACCATCAAGCGAGGCGCCACCAACAGTGGCCAGATCACCTACAGCGCATCGCGTACCGAAGCCACCGGTCACGCCGACATTGCCTGGGCGGTGATGCACGCCCTGTCCAACGAACCTTTGAACACCAACAAGCGGCGTCGCAGCCGCTACGTCACGAGTAACCAGAGCAGCCATGGCCAACCGCAAGCGCAGAAAGCAACACGTAGCCCAACCAACGCAGCAACCGATGCGCTCGTTTACGTTCGGGGAGCCGGAACAGGTGCTGTCCGGCAACATCGGCGAGTACGTGGGCGTGTTCCCCAGCGACGACGGCAAGATCTACAAACCTCCGGTTTCACGGGCTGGTCTGGCCAAGCTTCTGCGCGCCAACGCGCACCACGGAGCCATTCCAAAATTCAAACGCAACCTGCTGTTGCGTGAGTTCATCCCTTCGGCCGGCTGCAGCACTGAGACCATGGGGCGCGCCGGGCTGGACTACATGGTGTTTGGCGAATCGTATTTCTACAACGACACCAATGCGTTCGGCCAAGTGCTGGAGCTGCAACACCTTCCGGCTATCAACATGCGGGTAAAGGTCGACGGCGGTTTCGTGATGCTGCTACCCGACAACAAGGAATTGGAGTTCGAACAGCACGAGATTTCACACGTCCTGGACTACGACGTGGAACAGAACATCTACGGGATACCGGACTACTTGGGCGGCCTGCAGGCGCTGCTGCTCAATGAAGCGGCCACCCTCTTCCGCCGTCGGTACTACAGCAACGGCGCGCACGCCGGCTACATCTTCTACACCAACGATCCTGACCTGACCGAAGAGGACGAAGACGAGCTGCGCGCACAGATCAGTGCCAGCAAGGGCGTGGGCAACTTCCGCTCGATGTTCGTCAACATCCCCAACGGCAAAGAAAACGCGATCCAGATCATCCCCGTGGGTGACTTCCAGGCGAAAGACGAACTGGAGAAGGTGAAGAACATCACCCGAAACGACGTTATCGCCGCCTGGCGTATGAACCCGGCACTGGCCGGCATCATCCCGGAAAACACCGGTGGTTTCGGGGACATCGAAAAGATCGATCGCGTGTACACCAGCAACGAAATCCGGCCGATCTGCCAGTTGTTTAACCAACTGAATGACAAGCTGCGAGAAGACAGGCGCTTTAGCTGGAAGCCTATTCCTGAAGCAGTGGATACCACTACGTGAGTAACCAGATGGAGGGAAAGCCACTACATATTGTGGCAATATGGTGGCGATAAGCTGCCCCTGGGGAGGGACACAATGAGAGTTGTATGCAATTGCGGACACAAGGGCCGGATTGCCTCGCGGGAAGAGGTAACCAGAGCCTTTGTAAAACTGTACTGTCAGTGCCTGGACGCAAAGTGCGGGCACACATGGGTGGCAAATCTGACGTTCTCGCACACGCTCAGTCCGTCATCGCAGACATTCGAGCGGATGTTGATCGATCGTTTGCGGGAAATGCCCCGAGCGAAGCAGCGGGAGCTTTTCGAGCAGTTGGGATCGCAGGCGGTAGCATAGTTACAAACCGCCAACGCTATAGCGCCGGCGATCGGGATCATTCAAGGAATGACGGTCAGCCCTCTACTTTCTCCTTTGGGTTGATTGCCAGTATCTCGGCCACGCGACGAATCTGTTGCTGTTCAATGCGGCTCAGCCGGCGATACAGATCGATCAGTCGACGCTCAATGTCCGTGAGTACGGTAGTTTCCGACCCGGCGTGTTCGAGGTTGATGTGATCGTTCTTCTTGCGATCCAACATGCTAACTACTCCATAAAGTGCATTGCTGAATGGACTTTATGGGGGGTGCGCAACTGCATTGGAATAAGAGATACCCCAATCACTGTGCGGGATTGTTGCGAGTTAAGACCGGTGCCTGGCGACGTCGTCGGCCATCGCTTCAAGGATGCGGCGAATAGCCTTTTGGTCATCCTCTGGAATGCTTCGGAACTGCTTTACCAAACAGTCTTCGACTTCCGTCAGTGCTTCATTCGCCAACGTCTTTCGCGATCCGTGAACGATATACGCAACGTCAAAATCGAGCAGAGAGTTAGCAAGGCTCAGGTAGGACGCAGGCGCATCACTCGCACCCGATTCGTAGTTGCCTTGGGTACGTTTAGACACGCCAAGTTTTTCAGCCAGTTGATCTTGAGTCAGGCTAGCATTGGCGCGAAGTTCCCGCAGCCTGGCGCCGATCTCTTCAGAAAGAGTCAATATTTTTCCACTCGCATATTTACATTGGCAGTTTTTTGCCACATCCTGCGCTCGTCATCACACGAAAACGCAGAGATTTGCACTATGCCGAACACAAGCATCACCGAGCAAGCCCGCAAAAAAGCCCGTGAAGCGCTGGAGAAGCGCGGTCAGTCCGCGAAAGATTTTGCTGCTTTGCACAACCTGAGTCCCAGCACCGTTTATGCGGTGCTGAGTGGACAGAGCCAATGTCGCCGTGGGGAGGCACACCGAGCCGCCGTTTTATTAGGCGTCAAACAAGGTGTGATCGAACAGTAATGGCATGGGCCAACAGGGAAAAGTAGAAGTTGAAAAGTCCAATCCTAGACACGCGCAAACAAGTCATGAGCGAGATCATCCGCAGTTACGCCGGCGGACGCGAAGCCGCTGCTGCGCGCTTGGGTCTGAAGCTCAAAAAATTCGACAACCATGCCTACGAAAATGCTGGTTGCAGCCCCCTCAGCGACTTACAAGTTTTCATGCTTGAGCAGGACTGTGGAACTCAGCACTTCCCCACGTACGTCGCGTCAATGTATGGGGGACTGTTCGTACCGGTGGCCGATCCTGAAACGCTCGACAATGTCGAACTCTACAAACGCTCCGTGCAGGTTTCTGCAAAGCGAGGGTGTGTTGATCAAGCAATTGCCGCCGCTCTAGAAGACGGTTCTATCAGTGATGAAGAAGCTGAATTCATCATGGACGCGCATAACCTCCACGTAGCAGCAAGGCACGCAGAAGTGCTGGCTGCCATCGCTCTCTACCGCGCAGGAAAGGCTCAATGAATAATTTGCCTGCAGTACCGGAATACCAGGATGTCCTGCAGAGCGCCGCGCTGGGGTTTCTTGAGCGTCACCACTGCGAACACCTGAGCGACGATCAGCAACTCTTCAGCCGGGCTGTTCAACACCTGGTTGCAGACTACGACGTGCAAACGCAGGTCGCTGAAAAAATCGTTCACCTCGCTGGCACCACCATGGTCGCCGTTCGCGATCGGCAACGCCTGAACATCCAGAGCAGCACGTCGACGCACACCGTAATCGTTGACCCAGTCACCGGCAGTCAATGGGCCGTGCCGGTCAGCCTGATCTACGAGCGAATCATCAACGCGCCAGACATTGGCCGTTTCTGCTTAGCCAGTTCGTAACACCACCCCCTAACGAACGCCTGCCCCACACCCTGTGGGTTTGGGTGAGCTGCGCCTGAAATCGAGGTTTCAAGATGGGAAACGCTGTGATTCTGACCACCCAATTGCCAGCTGCAGAAGCCGAAGCGCTTCTGGCTGTGATGCGTGAGCAGTACCGCTTGAGCCTCAACAACTACTGGTACGCGGATGAATACCGCTATGTCCCACAAGAAAAACGGCACAGCTCGATTCTGGAAAGAACCCCGGTGATGGCTGCGCAAAAACGCCTGATGGCAGCCCTCTCCCTCAGCCTCAAAGCAGTGAAGTAATCATGAAAGAAGATCTTCGCCACGACGTGTTGCAACGCCTCCAATTCGACTTCGGATTGAAGCACCGCACGGGCACCGACTACATGCGCGGCGGCACCTGCCCCAAGTGCAAGAAAAAGGAGCTGTATTCCCGTTTCGATACGCCCTGGATGGTGATCTGTGGTCGCCCGGAAAAGTGCGGCCACACGCTGCACGTGAAAGAGCTGTACGACGATCTGTTTGAGGACTGGAGCAAGCGCGCGCCGGCGACCGACCAGCACCCCAACGCCACCGCGCGCGCCTATCTGGAATACGCCCGAGGCTTTCGGTTTGAGTTGATTCAGGGCTGGTTCACGCAGGAAAGTTTCTATTCCCCTGAACACAACGCCGGCAGCGCCACGGTGCGTTTCGCTCTGGAGAAAGGCGGCTGGTGGGAACGTCTGATCGATCAGCCGCACCGCTTTGGCAAGATGAAGGCGCGCTTCAAATCCAAGGACAGCTATCGCGGCGTCTGGTGGTGCCCGCCTTGCGTCGACCTGCTCGAGGTCAAGGAAATCTGGATCGTGGAAGGCATCTTTGATGCCATCGCCCTGGTGCACAACGACATAGCAGCGGTGTCGGCCATGTCGTCCAATGCGTTCCCGGGGGACTCACTCAAGGCGCTGATCAAAATCCGTGAAGGCGGCAAGCTGCCCAAGCTGGTGTGGGCATTGGATAACGAGCCGAGCGCCAACGCCTACACCCGGCGCTGGGTCCGTGAAGCCCGCGCCCTGGGCTTCGTCTGCGAATCCGCGCAGATCTCGCAGCGCGACGGGCGCAAGGCTGATTGGAACGATCTGCATCAGCGCTGGAGCTTCATCCAGGACGATGCCAAGCGTGCCGAACAGATCGCTACCGACCTCAAGCAGGCGCGGCATCTGGGCGCCCTGCTGCTGGCAGACAGTGCCGCTGAAAAAGCCTTGCTCATGTACGACTGGAACAAGCGCGGTGAATTTCACCTGGGCTTCGGCAGCCGCCTGTATTGGTTCAAGCTGGACATGGAGAAATTCAACCGAGCCATGTCCGACATCGAGGACAGCGACAACCACGACGACCAGTTGCTCAACCAGGCGCAGCAGCGCGAAAAGGCGCTGCAGCAATCCGGCAGTGTCGTCGAGATTGCCAACTGCTACCCGCAAGCCCTGTACTTCCAGCGTAACGAGGTGACCGACGAGTCCTGGTATTACCTGCGCGTGGACTTCCCGCACGATTCGGAAAGCGTCAAAAACACTTTCACCAGCGGCCAGTTGTCAGCGGCCAGCGAATTCAAAAAGCGTCTGCTCGGCATGGCCGCCGGCGCCATGTTCACCGGCAGCGGCCAGCAGCTCGACAAGCTGATGAAGGATCAGCTGTTCGGCATCAAAACCGTTTCAACGATCGACTACGTCGGCTACAGCAAGGAGTACGCCTGCTACGTCTACGGCGATATCGCAATCAAGGACGGCAGCACCTACAAGGTTAACAGCGAAGACTATTTCGAGTTCGGCAAGCTGCGCCTGAAAACCCTGCAGAAAGGTGTGCCGATCAAGCTGCAACGTGACGGCAAGGACTTCAATGAGCAGTGGGTAAAGCTGCTGTGGACCTGCTTCGGCGCCCAGGGCTTCGTCGCCCTGGTGTTCTTCTTCGGCTCGCTGTTCTGCGAACAGATCCGCGCACGTTACCAGTCCTTCCCATTTCTGGAGGCCACCGGTGAAGCCGGCGCCGGCAAGACCACCCTGCTCAACCTGCTGTGGAAACTGCTCGGCCGCGAAGGTTATGAAGGCTTCGACCCGATGAAGTCGACCAAGGCGGGGCGCTCGCGCCTGATGGGCCAGGTCTCCGGCATGCCGGTGGTGTTCCTCGAGGCCGATCGCCACAGTGACGATCGGGCACACGCGAAAACCTTCGAATGGGACGAGCTGAAAGACTTCTACGGCGGCGGCACCCTGGCCACCAAAGGCGTGAAGACTGCCGGCAACGAGACCTACGAACCACCCTTTCGCGGAACGATTGCCATCAGCCAGAACGCCGCCGTGGTGGCTCACGAAGCGATCATGACGCGCATCGTCAAACTGCACTTTGTGCGTCCGACCGTCACCCCGGAAAGCCGTGCGGCCGCTGATCAGTTGAACGCGCTGGATGGCGCCACCCTCAGTCATTTTCTGCTCAAAGCGGTGGGCAAAGAATCCGCCGTGCTCGATCTGTTCGCCCAGCGCATGCCGGAACATGAAGCCAAGCTGCGCCGTCTGCACACCCATTGTTTTGCCTGCAGCACGGCTTATATCAGCGACCAGGGTAACTGCAGCAGCTGCGGTTATGACCTGCGCGGCTACATCCGTGTCGAGCGCATCAGCAAGAACCACGCACAACTGCTCTCGCTGCTGGACGGCCTGCGCCTGGTGCTGAAACTGAGTGATCCGCAAGTCGCTGCCACGCAGCGGCAGATCGTGCGCATGGCCATCGAGCGCCAGGCGTCGATCAGCTCCGACCACCCGGCCGTGGCCGAGTTTTGGGAGGTTTACGACTACCTCGAATCCCTCAGTGAAGATCCGGTGGTCGACCACAGCAGTGATCCGACCGTGATCGCCATCAACCTCAACGAATTCTGCGAGCGCGCCGCCGAACACAAACAGAAGCTGGCCGACGTGGCCACGTTGCGCGACCTGCTCAAGGAGTCGCGCTCGCGCAAATTCCTCGACAGCAACAAGGCTGTGCACAGCGCCGTGCGCGCCGCGTTCAACCACCGTAACCCGGTTTCACAACCCCGACCGACCACGGTCAAGTGCTGGACATTCAAGGCGTAAAGGAGAGCAAGACCGATGCAGATCCAAGTGTTGATGGGCAATGCCGGCGACGGCAAAACCAGCAAGCTCCAATGGGTGCAAAGCCGTCTGGAATTTACCGGACAAAGCGCTCCGATCATTCAGGCCGGTGCTTACGGCGAGGACGGCTTGCTGCAGATTCTGGAAGTGCGGGTCGCCGCTGGCCAGCGCGAGATCCTGGTGGACGACTGCAGCCGGCAACAAATCCTGCGGGTACTGGAATGGCAATCATGTGTGGAACATGAGCCGGATTTTGACGGCCTGGTGATCCACCTGGCACGAAAGGACTGATCTTAAAAACAGTGCCGAGGAGTTGCAGCTCCTCGACACCCGACCACTTACGAGGACCATACCATGCAAGCACAGAACCCCAGCAGCAGCGGCACGAAGGCTACCACACCGGCGCGGCACCTGGTGGCGACCGCGATCATCGGCGCCGCCGTCATCGGCTACCTGGTGCATAAGACCCCAGAAGCCCGCACCCGCCTGGAAAGCCTCAGCCAGATGGCCAGCACCTTGGGCGACCTGAGCGACACGGATGCCGCCCTGATCAGCCAGGTGCTCGCCCGCCCTGCCACCCGGGGAGAACCACGCCATGACCAATGACCCGACCGTAACACCGTCTCGGCGTTTTCCCTGGAACATCGATCTCACCAGCGTATGCGACCAATGCGGCAAGTGGCGCGCCCAGGGCAATCACCAGGCCTGCAGTCGCCGGCGTCAGCTACTGAACGCCCATCTGCGCCAGAACAGGCCCAAACCGTAAGCCGCGTCCACCAGAAGACACGCTTGCAGATACTTGGCCCGGAAACGGGCCTTTTTGTTTCCGATCGTCAGACTGTCGATATACGAGTACAGCGTTAGGGGTTTACATGAGTGGGGTCGAAGCTCGCGGCAAGTCCGTGAGAATCTATTTTCAATACAACGGGGAGAAATGCCGGGAAACGGTCCCGGGCAGCAACACGCCGGCGACTGTGGCCCAGGCCAAGCGCCTGGCCGACATCATTGAATACGAGATCCAGACCGGCACCTTCGATTACGCCCGGCACTTTCCGAACTCGGCCCGGCTGGTAGAAAACACTTTCGGCCACTACCTGGACCTGTGGTTGAAGATCAAGGCCAACAGTGTCGCGGCCTCAAGCTACCGAGGTTACGCGAACAAGGCCGAAGTGCATGTGCGACCCCGCTGGGGCAAGGTGCAGATCAACCAGATCGATCACCTCGACCTGCAGGTGTGGATTCAGGACACGCTGTCGAAGACCCTGAAGAACAAGACCATCCGCGACATCATCAGCAACGTGCGCCAGGTGTTTCGCTTGTACCGCACGCGGATGAAGGTCGCGCACGACCCGACCGAAGGGTTGATGGTGCGCCTGCCCGATCCGGAAGCCCCGGACCCGTTCACCCGGGCGGAAATCAAACAGATCCTCGACACCCCCACCCACCGCACCCACGAACTGCTGATGGTGCAGTTCATGTTATGGGCCGGCCCGCGCGTGTCCGAGACGATCGCCCTGGCCTGGGAAGATGTCGACCTGGCGCAAGGCACGGTGACCTTTCGCCGCTCCAAGGTGCGCGGCGCTTACCGGGTGACGAAAACCCGCCGATCGATGCGCCGGGTGCGCTTGCTGGCACCGGCGTGGGACGCCCTGCGCAAGATCGATGCGCTGACGCGCAAACGCAAGGCGGAAACCGTGGAGATCGTCGAGCGGGACAACAAGACGGTGCGGCAACACAAGCTGCACTTTGTGTTCCTCAACAGCCACAGCGGCCTGCCGCACGCCAACGACTTCGTGGTGCGCGATCGCTTTTTCAAGGCGCACTTGCTGGCTGCCGGCGTTCGCTATCGGGGGCCCGGGCAATGCCGGCACACCTACGCCAGCCAGTTGCTGACCACCGGTGTGGCGTCAATCGACTGGATCGCTGAACAGATGGGCCATACCAATGGCAACATGATCCGCCAACACTATGGGACATGGATCAACGAGGACGGACCCGACGTGGTCGGCATGCTTCAAATGGCCCTGAAGCTGTCACCGGTTACAGCTCTACACTGAATCCGCTCAGCCCGACGCTGTCGGCAAAACGCCCCACGGCGGTCAGGCTGGCCCAGGTGCGCAGCGACTCACGTCGCGAGCGCACCGGCACCCAGCGTGCGCCGCTGCCGCCGAGGCGTATCGACAGGCCCCAGTCGGGGCCACCGTCGATCCTGGCCACCAGGCATTCGCGCACGGCGTGTTGGTCGACCAGCGCGCGCAATACCTCTTCGTGAATGCCTTCGCCGATCACTGTGCGTGCTCCTGACGCCGCGCCGTGGCGGCCGCCTCGAAGGTCTTGTACAAACCTTCGATACTGGCCGCGTTCAGTACCTTGACCGTCTCCAGGCCCAGCACGAAACCTTCGGCGCGATCACTGGCGCGAAACAGATCGTCCGCCGTGTGCGCCAACTCGATTTGGTGCAGCAGTTTCAGGGTTTGCACCTCCACCGCGTTCGGCAGGTGCAGTGCCGCCAATGTATCGGCCATGTTCACTCCCATTTCCAAACATTGGCATTGGCCGACGGCTCAGGCGTCAGCTCGAATGGCCCGATATTGATCAGCAGCCAACCGCCGCCGGGCTCATTACAGCCATCGATCAATTGCCCTTGCAGCATGTGCCCATCAGGCAAAATTACCCGCAGCAGGTTGGCCGCCTTGGGTCCTTGTAAATACTGCTGCAGTTCAATACGGGCGCTTCCAGTGCCGGCATCGCTCAAGCGCACGGGACATTCGAGCGTGGTCCGCTCGATCGGGTCCTGCCCCAGATAACGGGCGATCACCACAACGGTGGCCAGGCCCTCATAAGCTTCAGACATGCACGGGTGTTCCCTGTTCGAGTAAAAGGCGATGCTGGCATCGACCAGACAGTGAGGCAATGGTAGACCAGAGCCGGGGGGACTGGTTGCCACGTGGCGAAAAAAAGGCCCCCACACCTGGGCGGGGTGTGGGGGCCGATTGAACATAGGCTGGAATTCAACGTACCGGTTGACGGGCGCAATGGTCCAAGAGCAGACAATAAATAGAACAGACGGTATCCAGCTCCCTCATCGGAATACTCTAACAAGAGCTTGCTGTTGTAGCCCATGGCTACTATTACTTAAACAGCCATTACTGAGGACGCCTCGATGCCCCCAAGATTCGTTGTAATACCTGCGATTCCAAAGGAGGTGGGTGCGATACGACAAGGCATTCGCTTCTACTGCAAACCTCAACACACTGGTTTCGATATTTATGACAACGATGAAAAACGCCGGCTTAAAAAAGACTATCCAAGTCGCGGCGAAGCGGAAACTGAATGCCTTCAGCTTAATCAGTAACGGCATTATCCGGTAGATGATTGCCGGTCACGACGTAATAGATGTCAGCGCCGATCGTGGAAATCTTTGCGAGATAGTCCGCTCTTGGTACGCGGAACCCACACTCATATTTGTACTGAGCATCAGTTTTCACCCCGCCTGCGCAACCAAAATGCTGCTGGCTCATTTTCAGCCGAATCCTTTCTTCTCGAAGGCGCGCACCGATCGTGCTCCCTTTGAATTCACTCATATTTGGATGGCCGTGACCCACGCGCACCTCCTCACTCAGTTCCGTTTGATATGAAATACTACAACGAACCATGTGGGGAGGAGCTGCTCAGCTGCTAGTGGTTTGTCGTAGGTGTCATATTAGAAATTTGCCGAAAGAAATCGGTCAACTTGCGGCTTCACAGAATTCTTCTAGACTCGAATTCAGCTGAAGGAACAGCGTCGTTTATTGTGACACCCCCCCGAGCCCGCCCATGCGGGCTTTTTAATTTCAGCCGAAAGTCGCCTGATGGACTACCTGTTCTGGGTCAGCGCTTCCTATCGCGATTGACGCCAATCAGTCGATGGCCGACCTTGAGAGCAGGCTAAAAGACCTAGGACTGCCGCAGTCGCATAATCGCATCTGTAATCGCTTTCGCATTTGCATCCAAAGTTTCCATCGCTGTGACCGCGTTTTCTGCGACGGCCTCTGCACCGCTCTCTGAAAGCCACTTGGTGACCTCCTCTATCGCCGCCCCAAGCGCATGCTGGTTGTGCAGTAGTAACGTGAGTGCATCTGCAGTGGCAATGTTGGAATCTGAGTTATTTGGCATAACAGCCTTCCTTGGAGTTCGGTCCGCAGAAGCCTAGCTCATCGAATCGCTGGCGAAAGTCAGCCACCCTTTCGGTGGCAGCCATTTTCGCACCAAAATAGTGCCCCAGTCCCATCTCAGTCCCATATGGCCTTTTTTCAGACGCCAAAAACCACAAACCCCCGACTTTCTCTAGGAAAATCAGGGGTTTGCGTTTACTGAATGTGGCGGTGAAGGAGAGATTCGAACTCTCGATACAGTTTCCTGTATACACACTTTCCAGGCGTGCTCCTTAAGCCACTCGGACACTTCACCGTATCTCTTCAAACATGTTCTGTCTGTCGAGGCGCGCTAATGTAGTCGAAAGCTTTTCTGATGGCAAACTTTTTTTCAGAATTTTCATGCGGTTAAGACAAAAAGGCGTTTCGCCCCACCTTGGGCGATGGCAAACCGGCCAATCTCTGGTGACGGCCGCCCTTCTATATAGAAGCAGAACGGTGTGCTACGCCGGGCGCGGCCGGAAACGGTGACCGGCGAGTCAGTCACAGTGCTTTACCTGGCCTACGGCGGTGGGTAACGTCTGCCCATCTTTCTTACAAGGAATAGCGTCATGAGTGAGTTGATTGCCTACCACCTCGAAGACGGTATCGCGACCCTGACCTTGAACAACGGCAAGGTCAATGCCATTTCCCCGGACGTGATTGCGGCGTTCAACGCGGCGCTGGATCAGGCGAAGACTGATCGTGCCATCGTGATCATTACCGGTCAGCCGGGGATTCTGTCGGGCGGCTATGACTTGAAGGTGATGACCGCCGGGCCTAAAGAAGCCGTGGCGCTGGTGACTGCGGGTTCGACACTCGCCCGTCGCCTGCTGTCCCACCCGTTTCCGGTGATCGTTGCCTGCCCAGGCCACGCCGTGGCCAAAGGTGCATTCCTGCTGCTGTCCGCCGACTACCGCATCGGTGTTGACGGCCCGTTCAGCATCGGTCTGAACGAAGTGCAGATCGGCATGACCATGCACCATGCCGGTATCGAGCTGGCGCGTGATCGTCTGCGCCGCTCGGCGTTCCACCGTTCGGTGATCAACGGCGAGATGTTTGATCCGAAAAGCGCGGTGGATGCCGGTTTCCTCGACAAGGTGGTGGCTGCCGAAGAGCTGCAAGCCGCAGCCCTGGCAGCGGCGCGTCAGTTGAAGAAGATCAACATGAACGCGCACAAGAACACCAAGCTCAAAGTGCGCAAGGCGCTGCTCGAAGCCCTCGACAACGCGATCATCCAGGATCAGGAGCACCTGGGCTGAGCCCACGCTTCCCGAGCCAAAGAAAAGCCCGACCGTCGTGTCGGGCTTTTCTTGCGCGTTCAGTTGATCATCCGCCGACAGCTCTAGGACGCGTCTGACGATCAACTTGGAAACATGCGCTTAAACATCGCCTATCTTCGGACTCTATAGCAGCAATTGCCGAAAACAGTGCACATCCGTACACTGCGCCACCTTTTGTCCCGGTGGGGCCTGAAAATGCTGTTTGTGTTTCGTATGTTATTGATGGGCCTGCACTTTATTCTGGCCGGCGTGTTGGGGGTGATCCTCGGGCTGTGCCGTCCGTTCAATCCGGACAACAGCCGACTGTGCGCCCGCCTCTACGCCCTTCCGGCCATGTGCATCCTGCGTTTGCGGGTGAAGGCCGACGTCGGTCCGTTGATGAATAAGCCCGATAGCTGCGTGATCGTTGCCAACCATCAGTCCAACTACGACCTGTTCGTGTTCGGCAACGTGGTGCCCCGGCGGACCGTGTGCATCGGCAAGAAAAGCCTGAAATGGGTGCCGCTGTTCGGGCAACTGTTCTGGCTCGCGGGCAACGTGTTGATTGATCGTGGCAACGCGCACAAGGCGCGCAAGTCGATGCTCACCACCACCCACACCTTGCAGCACGAAGACACGTCGATCTGGGTATTCCCGGAAGGCACGCGCAACCTCGGTGAAGAACTGCTGCCGTTCAAGAAAGGCGCGTTCCAGATGGCGATCGCCGCCGGTGTGCCGATCATGCCGGTGTGCGTCAGCAGCTACATCAAGCACATGCGCCTGAACCGCTGGCGCAGCGGGAAAATTCTCATACGCTCGCTGCCGGCGATTCCTACAGCCGGGCTGACCATGGATGACATGCCCATGCTCATGTCCCAGTGCCGCGAGCAGATGCGCGAATGCATCGCCGCGATGGATCAGCAGCTGCAAGCTGCGTGAAAAAAACCCGCCTTGTGCGGGTTTTCTTTTGCCGGGTGAACTGTACAGATTTCACTGACTCTCAAGCAGCGACACAGCTAAGCTGAAGCCTTGTATTCCCTGCCATCTGCCAAGAAGAAGTGAACCACTACCATGGGTCGAGTTGTTGCTGCTGCGGTTTACAGCGCCGGTAAGAAAGTCACCAATATCACGCTTGACGAAGGTGCCGCCTGGGCCGCAAAAACCGGACATTTTGTCTGGATCGGCCTGGAAGAGCCGGACGCTCAGGAGCTGGCCAATCTGCAGCGCCAGTTCAACCTGCACGAACTGGCCATTGAAGACGCCCTGGAAAAACACAGCCGGCCGAAGCTGGAAACCTTTGGTGACGCCTTGTTTATCGTCACCTACTCGCCAATCCGCGAACATGGGATCTTGCAGTTCATCGAAACACACATCTTCGCCGGCAAGGGCTACATCATCACCGCCCGCAACGGCCACTCGGCGTCCTACGCGCATGTCCGCCAACGCTGTGAGGCGCGGCCGCTGTTGCTGGAGCACGGCGAAGATTTCGTCCTGTATGCGCTGCTGGATTTCGTCATCGAAAACTACCAACCGGTGGGCGAAGCGATTCATGCCGAGATCGATGAACTGGAGCGCAACGTGCTGTGCAGTGCGTTGAACGAGCATGACATTCAGAAACTCCACGGTCTGCGCCGCGACGTGTTGCGCCTGCGCCGCTATGCAGCGCCGATGGTGGAGATTGGCGAGGAGCTGCAGAAGCTGAGCTTCCCGTTCATCGACAAGAACATGCGCCCGTACTTCCGCGATGTGCAGATTCACGTCACGCGGCAGATGGAAGACCTGACTACGCTGGCGGACATCGCCAGCCAGACCATCGAGGTCGGTGTGTTGCTGGAAGCGTCGCGGCAGAGTGTGGTGCAACGCAAGTTTGCCGCGTGGGCGGCGATTCTGGCATTCCCGACGGCGGTGGCGGGGATTTACGGGATGAACTTCCAGAACATGCCGGAGCTGAGCTGGCACTACGGCTATTTCGCTGTGTTGGGGTTTATTACGGTGGGGTGTGTGAGTTTGTGGGCGAGTTTCAAGAGGTCGGGGTGGTTGTAGGGAAGCAAAAGCAAAAGATCGCAGCCTGCGGCAGCTCCTACAGGGTGTAACCACCCCGATGTAGGAACTGCCGCAGGCTGCGATCTTTTGATCTGCTATCAAGCAGCCTCAGGCTTGTGCGCCACAAACCGCATCATCCATTCCGCCACCGTGGTGCCATGGTGCTCCTGCTCCAGGCTGGCCACGCCTTTCGAGTAGATCTGCGAACCCAGCGCTTCCTGGCGCAGATCCAGCAGCGCCCGCGAATAGTCGTGAATGAATTCCGGGTGCCCCTGGAAGCACAGCACCTGATCGTTGATGTGGTACGCGGCAAACGGGCAGAAATCGCTGGAGGCAATAACCGTGGCGTTTTCCGGCAGCGCAGTGACCTGATCCTGGTGGCTGATCAGCAGCGTCAGCTCTTCTCGCACCGGGCTCATCCACGGCGCCTTGGCCGCCAGTTTGTAGTTGTGGGTGCCGACGCCCCAGCCTTGGCTGGCGCGCTCGCTCTTGCCACCGAGCAGCAGCGCCAGCAATTGATGGCCGAAGCACACGCCGAGCAGCTTGTCGCCACGCTCGTAGCGGGTCAGCAGGTATTGCTTGAGGGTCTGGATCCACGGGTCGGTGCCGAACGAATCGGCCTTGCTGCCGGTGATCAGGTACGCATCGAAGGTCAGGTCGTCGCTGGGGTATTCGCCCTGCATCACGTTGTACACGGTGAACTCGGCGGCAATCGGTTGCTGCGAGAACAGGCGCTGAAACATCTGCCCGTAACCCTGATATTGATCGACCAGTTCCGGACGCAGGATGTCGGTTTCCAGAATGCAGATGCGTAGCGACATAAAAAATACCTGACACGTGATGGGAATAATGAACACCCCAGAGCCTGCCTTGAAACACCCCGGCAAGGCAAGCCCCGCAGCGTTCACCCGATCACTTAAAACAGCTCGCCTCTCGCGGCTTTTTCCAGCAACAGGGCCGGTGGCGCAAAGCGCTCGCCGTACTGCTCGGCCAGATACTGCGCGCGTGCGACGAAGTCCTGTACCCCGTACTGATTAATGAACTGCAAGGCGCCGCCGGTCCAAGGCGCAAATCCGATGCCGAAGATCGAGCCGACGTTGGCATCCGCTGTCGAGGTGAGCACGCCCTCCTCCACGCAGCGCACGGTTTCCAGGGCTTGCACGAACAGCAGACGATCACGCACATCCTTCGGCGAAATCTGCCCGTCGGCCTTCTCGAAGCGCGTCTTCAACTCCGGCCACAGATGCTTCTGACCACCCGCCGGGTAATCGTAGAAACCACCGCCAGCGGCTTTGCCCGGACGCTTGTATTCGTTGAGCAGCAAGTCAATCACGGCGAAGGCCGGGTGTTCTATCAGCGGTTTCCCTTCCGCTTGCAGGTCTTTGGCCGTTTGCTGACGGATATGGCTCATCAGGCTGAGGGAAACTTCGTCGGAGATCGCCAGCGGCCCGACCGGCATCCCGGCCTTGCGCGCTTCGGTCTCGATCATCGGCGCGCTCACGCCCTCGCCGAGCATGGCGATGCCTTCATTGGTGAAGGTGCCAAACACCCGCGAGGTAAAGAAGCCTCGACTGTCATTGACCACGATCGGGGTTTTCTTGATTTGCAGGACGAAGTCGAAACCGCGCGCCAGGGTTTCAGCACTGGTCTGCGCACCTTTGATGATTTCCACCAACGGCATTTTGTCCACCGGGCTGAAGAAGTGCAGACCGATGAACTTACTCTGATCGGGTACTGCGGTCGCCAGCCCGGTGATCGGCAAGGTCGAAGTGTTGGAGGCAATCACCGCGTCAGCACCGACAATCTTTTGCGCTGCCGACGAGACCTTGGCCTTGAGTTCGCGATCCTCGAACACCGCCTCGATGATCAGATCACAACCCGCCAGATCCGCATCATTTTCAGTGATGTGAATCCGCGCCAGCACCGCTTCGCGCTTTTCGGCCGTCATCTGGCCACGGGCGACTTTCTTGTCCAGCAGCGCCGCCGAATGGGCCTTGCCCTTCTCGGCCGCCGCCAGGTTGATGTCCTTGAGCACCACATCGATACCAGCCGAGGCACTGACGAAGGCGATCCCGGCGCCCATCATGCCCGCACCGAGCACACCGACCTTGCGCGTGACATATGGCGCAAAACCCTGCGGCCGCGAACTGCCGGCGTTGATCTCGTTGAGCTGGAACCAGAAGGTGCCGATCAGGTTTTTCGAGATCTGCCCGGTGGTCAGTTCGGTGAAATAGCGGGTTTCGATCAGGTGCGCGGTGTCGAAATCAACCTGCGCGCCTTCCACCGCCGCACACAGAATCTTCTCTGGCGCCGGCAGCGTGCCCTGAGTCTTGCTGCGCAGGATCGACGGCGCTATCGCCAGCATCTGCGCGACTTTCGGATTCGACGGTGTGCCGCCGGGGATCTGATAACCCTTCACGTCCCAACGCTGCACCGCGCCCGGGTTGGCGACAATCCAGGCGCGCGCCTTGGCCAGCAACTCGTCACGATCCGCCGCCAGTTCATCGATCAGACCGGCCTGCAATGCCTGTTGCGGGCGCACCTTTTTGCCTTCGAGCAAGTACGGCAAGGCTTTTTCGATGCCGAGCATACGCACCATGCGCACCACCCCGCCGCCGCCCGGCAGCAGGCCCAGCGTCACTTCCGGCAGACCGAGTTGCACCATCGAATCGTCCAGCGCCACCCGGTGATGGCAGGCCAGACAGATTTCCCAGCCACCGCCGAGCGCGGCGCCGTTGATCGCCGCGACCACCGGTTTGCCGAGGGTTTCCAGGGTGCGCAACTGCCCCTTGAGGCTCAGCACCATGTCATAGAACGCTTTGGCCTCGGGTTTGCCGACCTTGATCAGCTCATTGAGGTCGCCGCCGGCAAAGAAGGTTTTCTTCGCCGAGGTGATGATCACCCCGGCGATGCTGTCTTTTTCCGCCACTAGCCGCGCAACGCAGGCGCCCATGGCATCGCGGTACACGGCGTTCATGGTGTTGGCGCTCTGGCCCGGCATGTCGATGGTCAACACGACGATGGCGTCCTGGCCTTTTTCGTAACGAATGGCTTCGCTCATAACAAGGTTTCCTTGAATTCGGGGCTCAGAGGCGTTCGATGATGGTGGCAATGCCCATGCCGCCGCCGACGCACAGCGTCGCCAGGCCGTAGCGCAGGCGCCGGGTTTCCAGTTCATCGAGCAAGGTGCCGAGGATCGCGCAACCGGTCGCGCCCAGCGGGTGGCCCATGGCGATCGAGCCGCCGTTGACGTTGACTTTGTCCGGGTCCACCGCCATGTCCTTGATGAACTTGAGCACCACCGAGGCAAATGCCTCATTGACCTCGAACAGGTCGATGTCTTCCACGCGCAGCCCCGCCTTGGCCAGGGCCTTGCGCGTGGCCGGCGCCGGGCCGGTAAGCATGATCGTCGGGTCGGTGCTGGTGACGGCCGTGGCGACGATCCGGGCCCGTGGTTGCAGGCCGAGCGCACGACCCTTGGCTTCGGAGCCGATCAACATCAGCGCCGCACCGTCAACGATCCCGGAGCTGTTGCCCGGCGTGTGCACGTGGTTGATCCGCTCGACGTGGCTGTAAACCCGCAGCGCGGTGGCATCAAAACCCATCTGGCCGATCATTTCGAAACTTGGCTTGAGTTTGCCGAGGCCTTCCATCGTCGACTCGGCGCGAATGAATTCGTCGTGATCGAGCAGGATGATGCCGTTCTGATCCTGCACCGGCACCAGCGACTTGTTGAACGAGCCGTCGGCCCGCGCCCGTGCAGCTTTTTGCTGCGAGTGCAACGCGTAGGCATCGACATCCTCACGGCTGAAGCCCTCAAGGGTGGCGATCAGGTCCGCACCAACGCCCTGCGGGGTGAAGTGGCTGTGCAGATTGGTTTGCGGATCCAGTGCCCAGGCGCCGCCGTCGCTGCCCATCGGCACCCGCGACATCGACTCGACGCCACCGACCACCACCAGATCCTCGAAGCCCGAGCGCACCTTCATCGCACCGAGGTTGACCGCTTCCAGACCCGAGGCGCAGAAGCGGTTGATCTGCACGCCGGCCACGCTAACGTCCCAATCCGCCACCTGCACCGCAGTCTTGGCAATGTCCGAGCCCTGATCGCCAATCGGCGTGACGCAGCCGAGCACCACGTCATCGACCTGACTGGTGTCCAGCGCCGTGCGGCTTTGCAGCGCGGTCAACAACCCGGCGACCAGATTCACCGGTTTGACGCTGTGCAGCGCGCCATCGGCCTTGCCTTTGCCGCGGGGCGTGCGTAACGCATCGAAAATCAAAGCTTGGGTCATGACGTCCTCGAACCTGTGCGGTGAGTGAATTTCGTAGTGTCACTGTTGTCCCGAGCGCGCATGGATTCAATGACCACAGCGCTCAATGACGTTGACGTGCACGCTCAGACGGACGGTCATCCACCCTCAGGTGAACCGGTTCAGGTCAGCGAGTTGTCTAGCCAGCGGGCGGCGAAGAAGCTGGCAATAAGCCTCATGCCGTTTTTATCGCCAACGGCAGCAAATACATATGAAATGGATCTAAGCCAAGCGTGACGCGGGCTCTAAGGTAGTAAATGTACGTCAGGGTCGTCGGGTTTTGCCGGGGCCGACGTTCTTCAACAGGAAGTGCAGCGTTTGCCGTCATGGATATGCAGGCAGACATCAGGAAATAACAATAAAGGCGGTCAAGCCATGTTCAAACAACCGAAAGTTCGTCAAGCAGGACTCATTCTTTTCGCCACCACGCTGCTGTTGATTTTGCCCAATCTGACCAAGGTGATTGGCTGACTCAAGCGGCAGGCGTCCGCTATCGCCAGACAAAATGTGACTGGCCCGCTACCCGGGCCAGCGTGGCTGTGCGAACCTTTGCGCACTTCCACGACAGGGACGGCGATCATTTGAAAACGCTCATTGTGTTCTGGGCCTTGCTGCTGAGCATGCCCTTGTCTGCGGCGCAGCTCACGCTGGAGCTGGGCGCGAACAGTCGCATCTGGCAGACCGAAGAGTTGCTCAAGCATCCGCAAGCACAAACTCTGACCATCAAGAACGATGTCTCCTACAAGAAGGACATGACTTATCGCGCCGTGCCCGTGGCGGCGCTGCTCACCGGGATCAAACCGGCCGATCACCTGCAAGCGGTGGCGCTGGACGGGTTTGCCGCCGAACTGGCTGCTGCGCCGTTGCTCAACAGCAAAGGCGCACAGGCCTGGCTGGCAATCGAGGACCCGGCGCAGCCGTGGCCGCCGCTGTCCGAGGGTAAACACAGCGCCGGGCCGTTCTATCTGGTATGGACTGACCCGCTGGCCGGCAACATCAGCCCTGAGCAATGGCCGTTCCAGGTGGCGAGCATCAAGCGCATGGCGCCGGTGGCCGAGCGCTTCCCGGCGCTGTTACCGGATCCGAAGCTTAAAGCGGATGACCCGGTGAGTCAGGGTTTTGCACTGTTCCAGAAAAACTGCCTGGCCTGCCACCGGTTGAACGGTGCGGGGGATGCGCAGTTCGGGCCGGACTTGAATATTCCGTACAACCCGACCGAGTATTTCGGCGCGGACTTCCTCAAGCGCTACATTCGCGATCCGCAGAGTTTGCGCCAGTGGCCGCAGGCGAAGATGCCGGGGTTTTCGGCAGAGGTGTTGCCGGAGAGGGATTTGCAGTTGTTGATCGGCTATTTGCAACACATGGCTGGGCGCAAGGTTAAACCATAAGCGTTGCGGTGATATCACCGGCCTCTTCGCTGGCAAGCCAGCTCCCACAGGTTCGCGCTGACTCCGAATCCGCGGTAATCCTGTGGGAGCTGGCTTGCCAGCGATAGCGGTATCCCGGATCTACTGTTGTTGCACGGAGATAACCGGCGTCGGCGACACGAACACCTTCGCATGCATCTGCTCACAACCACCGCCCCGGCGCATGCCGCGTACCGGGCAGGCGTCCAGATAATCCAGGCCCACCGCCAGTTTCAAGTGCCGCTCCGGTCGGGCCAATTGGTTGGTCACATCAAAGCTGTACCAGGCGTCATCCAGCCACGCTTCGGCCCAGGCATGACTGGCCAGATGCTCGGCGTCCTCGCTGTACAGATAACCCGACACATAACGCGACGGAATTCCCAGACTACGTGCACAGGCGAGAAACGCATGGGTGTGATCCTGACAAACCCCGGCGCGCCCGGCAAAAGCTTCGGCGGCGCTGGTGTCGACTTCAGTCGAACCCGGCGTGTAGCTGATGTGCTGGTTCAAACCATGCATCAGGTCGATCAGCGCAGTGCGATCGCGCCGCTGTTTGCAGGATTTGTCGGCAAACGCCCGTAGCCCTTCGTCCGCCTCGGTCAGCCGGGTGAAGCGCAGAAACGGTAGCGCCGACTGGCTCTCATGCTCGGCCTCGCGCAATTCGTCGATATCGACCTGGCCACGGGCGCCGATGATGATCGCTTCGTGCGGCTCATCCATGGTCAGCACATGCAGGATATTGCCGAACGGATCGAGCTGGGCGCGCACCGGACGCGGCAGGTCGAGTTGCCAGCTCAACACGTGCTGACGCTCGCTGTCGTGCGGGGTCAGGCGCAAATACTGGATGCTCGCCCGCACCTGATCTTCATAGTGATAGGTGGTCTCGTGGCTTATGGAAAGTCTCATGCAGCCTCCAGGTATGAACTGTGAATCGCGTTGCCCAACTGGCGCACCAGCGGGATGAATTCGGTGAGCCAGGCGTGCAGGCCTTCGGCGAGGATTTCGTTGATGCCGGTGTAGCGCAGGCGTGCGTCCATTTCGGCAGCAAGGCGTTGTGCCGGACGGCCATTGGCGCCGGGTAACTGGGCGAGGATCTGGTCGATTTCCTCGGTGCAGGCGCGCAGCGAGCGCGGTACATCGGCGCGCAACAGCAGCAGCTCGGCGACATGCCGGGCGCCGGGGGCGTCGCGGTAGATCTCGGTGTAGGCCTCGAACGATGACAGCGCTCGCAACAGTGCACTCCACTGGTAATAGGCGTGCGCCGTACCGTCACTGACGGCCTCGGCCTGATCGCCGGCCATTTCATAGCGCGCATCGAGCAGGCGCAGCGTGTTGTCCGCACGCTCGATGAACGTCCCCAGACGAATGAAGCGGAACGCATCGTTGCGCATGATCGTGCCGTAGGACGCGCCACGGAACAGGTGCGAGCGCTCCTTGATCCACTCGCAGAAACGGCTCATGCCGTAACGACTGAGGCCCTGCTCGGCAATGCCGCGAATCTCCAGCCAGGTAGCGTTGATGTTCTCCCACATGTCCGCGGTGATACGCCCACGCACCGCATGCGCACTGGCTCGCGCTGCGCCGAGGCAGCTGTATATGCTCGCCGGGTTGGCCGCGTCCAGGGCGAAGAAGTGCAGCAGGCGTTCGGCATGCAGTTCGCCGTGACGCTCCAGGTAATCGTCGAGGGTGCCGGTGATCAACAGCGGCATCGCCAGTTCGTGCAAACCGTCGCCGCGACCATCCTGCGGCATCAGCGACAGCGAATAGCTGATATCGAGCATCCGTGCGAGGTTTTCCGCCCGCTCCAGGTAACGCGACATCCAGTACAGATCCGAGGCAGTTCTACTTAACATGGCAAGCTTCCTTCAATCCTCGACCACCCAGGTGTCCTTGGTGCCGCCGCCCTGGGAGGAATTCACCACCAGGGAGCCTTCACGCAGGGCGACACGGGTCAAACCGCCGGGCACGACCCGGGTTTCGCGGCCAGACAATACAAACGGACGCAGGTCGATATGGCGCGGCGCAATGCCGTTTTCGACAAAGGTCGGACAGGTCGACAGCGACAACGTCGGCTGCGCGATGTATGCGTGCGGCTTGGCCTTGATCCGCTCACGGAACGCATCGATCTGCGCCGTGGTTGACGCCGGCCCCACCAGCATTCCGTAACCGCCGGAGCCCTGGGTCTCCTTGACCACCAGATCCGGAAGATTGGCCAGTACATGGGAAAGTTCCGAGGGGTTGCGGCACTGCCAGGTCGGCACGTTCTTCAGGATCGGTTCTTCATCGAGGTAGAAACGGATCATCTCGGTGACAAACGGGTACACCGATTTGTCATCCGCCACCCCGGTACCGATGGCATTGGCCAGCACCACGTTGCCCGAGCGATACGACGACAACAGTCCCGGTACACCGAGCATCGAATCGGGGTTGAACGCCAGCGGATCGAGGAACGCGTCATCGAGACGGCGATAAATCACGTCCACCGCTTTCGGCCCGTCGGTGGTGCGCATGAAGACCTTGTCGTCACGCACAAACAGGTCGGCGCCCTCCACCAGTTCAACGCCCATTTCCCGCGCCAGGAAAGCGTGTTCGAAGAACGCACTGTTGAAGCGCCCCGGCGTCAGTACCACCACGCTCGGGTCGTCGATCGGGCTGGAGCTTTTCAGGGTGTCGAGCAACAGATTCGGGTAGTGGTCGATGGGCGCGATGCGCTGGGCGGCGAACAGCTCCGGGAACAGACGCATCATCATTTTGCGGTCTTCGAGCATGTAGCTGACGCCGCTCGGAGTACGCAGGTTGTCTTCGAGCACGTAGTAAGTGCCATCGCCGTCGCGCACAAGGTCGACGCCGGAGATGTGCGAATAGATGTCGCGGTGCAGATCCAGGCCCTGCATCGCCAACTGGTACTGCTCGTTGGCCAGCACCTGTTCGGCAGGGATAATCCCGGCCTTGATGATGCGCTGCTCGTGATAAAGGTCGGCGAGGAACATGTTCAACGCCTTGACCCGCTGGATGCAGCCGCGCTCGACGATCCGCCACTCGCTGGCGGGAATGCTGCGCGGGATGGTGTCGAACGGAATCAGGCGCTCGGTGCCCTGCTCGTCGCCATAGAGCGTGAACGTGATCCCGGCCCGGTGGAACAGCAGATCGGCCTCGCGTCGCCGTTGTGCCAGCAACTCGTCAGGCGTGTCGGCCAGCCAGCGGGCGAACTCCCGGTAATGCGGGCGGACCTGGCCGCCGGCATCGTACATTTCATCAAAATAGGTGCGGATCATGCCGTACTCCTTGTCACCCGGACCTACAGGCCTTCGCAAGGCCCGTGCCATCGGCATAAACGCTTTGATTTCAATCGGTTGGATAATCACGCCGCAAGCACCGCACCATTCCTGTGCGGCAAATGCCCCAAGCCGATTGCCCCCGCCTCATTGCGACGCATTGCATCGCCTATCACCAGCATAGTCAGAGTTGATTTCACCGCTCGCACCGAGCTGCGGATAATCGGCGCATCCGCTGAAAACTTCCCAGGTGAAGACTTCAGCTCCACTGATCCGGACTGCCCGCGCAGTCCCCGCAGGCCGTAACCCTGACCGGTTTCCTCTCCTTATCGGTCTTCCCTTTAGCCACCCTCTCCGGTGGCTTTTTTTTGCCCGGGATTCTTGTTTCAGGGTTTTGCCACGGGCTATTCGGCGGCCAGAAACGACAACGGCCAACCCGAAGGTCAGCCGTTGCTCAATACCTGAAACCAGAGATCAGTTCAGACGATGGCGGTTACGCACCTCCTGCTTGACGCCCCAGCCCTCGATGATGCCGCCCAGCGGCTCGACCACGGCAGAGAAGCCCTGCTCGAAATCGCCAATGTCGTCATAGGTCGCGTACATCACTTTGCTCAGTTCCAACGACCAGGCGCCATCGTCGCGCGCACTGACCTGGGCATTGATGGATTCACCACGAAATTTGCCTGCCGCCCTGCGCGCCCGCTCCTCGTCCGGGAAAATGGCGTAGAACTCGATGGGATGGAACCGGGAAAAGTCGAAACCGCCTTCTTTCATGCGGCGCAGAACATTGCTGCTGATGTCTTCTTGATAGGCTGTGCTCATGAATCGTCCCCCTCGGATAGATGGATAGACTTTCCGTATTCCCGCCCCGGGCCTTACAGGCCAAAGTACTTCGGCAACGTGGTTGCACGCGGGAAACAAGCATGTAGCTGACAAGACCAGACCTTAGCGATTGTTTCGCTGATCTCGCTTGAAGAGTAGCCCCAAGATAGAGCTGCTGCCAAGGCCTGGTGCTTCAAGTGACAGGAAGAATTTCAGATTGGCGTGATACTGCGGATTTCGATGCTGTTCTGGGTTTTCAGGCTTTTCACGCCAGCATCGGTGGTGCGCCCTTCAAGATCGTTCATATCCAGTTCGGCGGCCACCGGCAGGAGCCGTTCCTTGATCAGGCGTGCAGCCTCGTCGTCGCTGGGGCATTCCGCGCGCTCGAACACCTCATCGACAATTTCACCATGATCGTCCACGAAAGTGACTTTCCACTTTTGCATCGGTGCCTCCTCGATCAAACCCGCAAATGGGCTTACTTCTATCTCGACTTTTGGCGAGATTGATCGTTCAAAAGGATTGCAGCGGACCAACATGAAAAAAAATTAACCGATGGGGAAACAGGCTTGTGTGGCGAGGGGATTCATCCCCGATGGGCGCGAAGCGTCCCTGAATTCAGCGAACGCATAGTGTCAGTTCCAACGCGTCTGCCGATTTTACGACTGCTGCGCAGCCGGTCGGGGATAAATCCCCTCACCACAGGGGATCTATCACCGATCCGGGAATAGTGCGTCAGTCGTTGCTTGGCTTGTTGATCGCCTGCAGCACGTACTGCGGCAGCGCGAATGCGCCGATGTGGATTTCCGGGTTGTAATAGCGGGTGACAATGCCGCTGCCGATGAAGCGCTGTTGCAGGGTTTCACGGCTCAGCTTGCGGTAGGCCGGGTTGGTCGAGCCCCAGGCAAAGGTCATCGAACCGCCGATGTAGGTCGGCACGGCCGCCTGATAGAAGTGCCAGTCCGGGAACAGGCTGCGCAGGCGACCGGCAGTGGTTTTGACTTCGTCGATCTGCATGAACGGCGTGCCGTTCTGGGTCACGAGGATCCCGCCTTCGTTCAGGCAACGATGGCACGCCTGATAGAAGTTCTCCGAGAACAGCACTTCACCCGGGCCGATCGGGTCGGTGGAGTCGGAGATGATCACGTCGAATTTTTCCGTGGTGGTGGCGACGAAACGCATGCCGTCGTCGATCACCAGGTTCAGCCGTGGATCGTCGTAGGCGCCCTTGGAGTGGTTCGGCAGGAATTCCTTGCACATGTCGACCACGGTGCCGTCGATCTCGACCATGGTGATGTGCTCGACGCTGGCGTGCTTGGTCACTTCGCGCAGCATGCCGCCGTCGCCGCCGCCGATGATCAGCACGCGTTTGGCGGTGCCGTGGGCGAGGATCGGCACGTGGGTGAGCATTTCGTGGTAGATGAATTCATCGGCTTCGGTGGTCTGGATCACGCCGTCCAGCGCCATCACCCGGCCCATGCGCGGGTTCTGGAAAATCACCAGGTGCTGGTGTTCGGTGCGCACTTCGTGCAGCAGTTTTTCCATGCGAAAACGCTGGCCGTAGCCTTCGTAGAGGGTTTCCAGGTATTCGCTGGTTTTGGTGACGGTCATGGTCAAGTGCTCCGATGAATGCGCGGGCGCCAATCGTGGGGGACGATTGCCCGGGAAAGGCGCGCATTCTACGTTGCCGAAGATGACAGGTCGAACCTTCCTCCGACAGGGCACACTCTGGAGCTACCACAAGACCAATGTGGGAGCGGGCTTGCTCGCGAAAGCGGAGTGTCATTCAACCTGTGTTTCGACTGAACAATCGCCTTCGCGAGCAAGCCCGCTCCCACAGGGGATCAGCGTGTTTTCGGGAAAGCGTCAGACCCGCACATTGCCCCGTGGCCCGGCGATCGCCCAGATGATCAGGCCAAGTACTGGCAGGAGGATGATCAGCAGAACCCAGAGGATTTTCATCCCGGTCTCGGCGCCGCTTTTCAGTACGTTGATGATCGCCCAGATATCGAGGGCAAGGATGATCAGGCCAATCAGACCGTTGAACGTGGAACCCATGGTGTCACTCCAGAATAGTGGCATGCACTTTTAGGATAGACGGTCGCGCGCAGGGTTCCCTTTTATTGCGTTCAGACGTGAACGGCGACTTTCAGCGCTTCCAGCGAAGGCGCGGCAGCGATGCCGACTTCCGCGCACAGCTCCAGCACCCGTGGCACGTCGTTGCCGTAGACCAGCACCACTTGCAGCTCGTCGTCGAGCAACTGGCTGAAGTTCATCAGCGTGTAACCGCCGTTTTCCTTGTTCAGGCTGCTCATCTGCACCTGGATGCGGTTGAGTGCGGTCAGCGCTTCGGTCTTGGCCAGTTGCTTGGGCTTGAGGTTGAAATCCACGCCCGGACCAAACGAGGCGACGATCTGCGCGAACAGGTCAGCGTAGGTATCAGCCTGGAACAGCACGGTTTCCGGCAGGCTGCCGACCACCACCCACTCGCCCAGCGGGATCGGGAAGGTGTCGTCGTAGTTGATGTCCGGGTTGGCTGCCAGAAAGGCGTCGGCATCGGCGTAGGCCTGCGCCGCTTCGTCGGCCACATTCAGGATCTCGTCCTCGCCCATGCAGCCGGAGCTGATTTTGCTGATGAGTTCGACGAGTGCGGCTTTCATGAGGGCGGATCCTGTGGAAGGTTGAATTTGAGGGCGCGGAGGATAGCGCATTCCGTGGCGCATCCGACACCTGTGGCGAGGGAGCTTGCTCCCGCTGGGGTGCGAAGCGGCCCGAAAAACAGTGGGCTCAGCATTTTTACCAGCGCTGCGCACTGGAGCGGGAGCAAGCT
>NZ_JASCPO010000150.1:0-14030 GCF_029960145.1 Pseudomonas sp. PS01299
GAGCAAGCCCGCTCCCACATTTGCAATGCATTTCCCTGTGGGAGCGGGCTTGCTCGCGAAGGCGATGTCAGCTGCGCAGATGGGTCAGCGGCAGTTCAGTGCTGTTGAGCACCTGATTCAGCACAAAACTGGAGCGCACGCTGGTTACGCCTTCAATCCGGGTCAGATGCCCCAGCAGCAGCTTCTGATAATGATCCATGTCCGGAACCACCACTTTCAACTGATAGTCGGCATCCACGCCCGTCACCAGGCTGCATTCCAGCACTTGCGGCAGAGTGCGGATTGCCGCTTCGAAATTCTCGAAACGCTCCGGTGTGTGCCGGTCCATGCCGATCAGCACGTAGGCGGTCAGGCTCAGGCCGAGCATCTTGCGATCGAGCAGGGCGACCTGGCGCGAGATGTAGCCGTCGTCCTCCAGTTGCTTGACCCGGCGCGAGCAGGGGGAGGGTGACAGACCGATGCGCTCGGCCAGTTCCTGGTTGGAGATGCGGGCGTCGCGCTGCAATTCCGCCAAAATACTCAGGTCGTAACGGTCGAGTTTGCTCATGAATCAGTCCTTGGTTGTAACTATTGCGGCGGATTATCTATCCAGGGTTAAAAATTGCGCAAGCAGTGTTTATTTGAGCAATCTTCGCAATCCTCTGTCGCGCCTCCCGGCCTATTCTTATCACCAGAATCACTGCTCGGTAACACAGTCCACTGCGGCCCGCCCAATCAGGCCCGCCGCGGCCGCCACCCCCACCGGGGCTGGGCCGGCCCCCGAGCTGCACACTGTCCAGAAGACGGCGTGAGGTGAGCCGACGTCAAAAGCGTCGAGCCAGGACGAAGTTCTCTAAAGGGAGGCCGACGGGTCTCCCTTTTTCTTGCCTGCGATTTTTGTGCCTCGATGCACAGCCTTCCTCAATAAATAAGTTTCGTGACTGATAACCTGTCGCAGAACCCGGTGTGCGTATTCCCGGTCTTAGCTACAAGCCCTCTTAATACCCGCAGTGAGGAAAAGCATGAAGTCGCGCATCTGGCGTCTGGCCGGTGTTGGTTTGCTGTGTGTGAGCGTCAGTGCGCAAGCGCTCGCCGACGATCCGGAGAGCCGCAGCCCTAATGGTGGACGCGGCCCTGAGCATCAGGGAAATAACCAGGGCCATGGGGGCGATCATCAGCCCCACGGGCAGAACAATCCGCCGCCGCAAAATCAGCCGCGGCCGCAGAACAACGAAATCATTCGGGGCGACAACAGCCGCCAGTTCGAGCACAACGGCCAGCAGCACAACAATGGCCAGTGGCAGAACCAGAACCGCGCGCCCAATCAGCCTGCTCCGGTGCATCAGTCGCCACCGTCGAACAACCTGCCGATCCAGCCACGGCCCGACACCGTGCGCCAGACTCAGGAACCGCGCCAGGGTTACTACCGCGACGAGCGGCCGCAGAATGGTTACCACAACCAGCAATGGCAAACCGGCAACCGGCCCAATGACAATCGCTGGCCGGGTCGCCCGGACGGACATGGCAACGGTTGGGGCCCAGGCCCGCAATACCGTCCGGGGCATGTGATCGACCGCTTCCCGGATCGCGAATACCGAGTGCCGTATCGCGGTCAGGATTACTTCTATTCCGGCGGCTACTGGTATCGCCCGCAAGGCCCGCGCTACATCGTCGTGCAGCCGCCACGAGGGATTCGCACCCAGTATCTGCCGGACTATGCCCGTGAAGTGTGGATCGGCGGTGCGCTGCTGTTCCTCGCTGCCGGTTCCTACTATGCGTATCAGGAAGCCACTCAGGATTACGTCGTAGTCGAACCCCCGATTCAGCAACCGCCGCAACCGCAGCCGCAATCCCAGGGCTATGACGTCGAGGCCTATCCGGCCAACGGGCAGTCGCCGGAACAGGTGCAGCAGGACGGTTATCAGTGCTACCAATACGCCGTGCAGCAGAGCGGTTTCGACCCGCGTACCGCGACCTATCAGCCAGCGCCTGAAGTGGTGCAGGCTTACCGTCAGGCTCAGGGCAACTGCCTGAGCAGTCGCGGTTATCAGGTGTCTTACTGAATCCGGGTTTGCGCCCGTTCGGTCTTGACCACTTCCTGCGGGTCGGCGTGCACCAGCACTTCGGCTCGCGGGTAGGCGGCGTGAATCGCATCCGCCGCCTGATCGCTGATGCCGTGAGCCACTGACAAGGTCAGCTCCCCTGGCAACTCCAGATGCAACTGCACGAACCAGTGGTTGCCTGAAATCCGCGTGCGCAAATCATGCGCGCCCAATACGCCGGGTACGCCGCAGGCCAGTTCGAGCATGTGCTGACTGACGTCCGCCGGCAGCTCTTCATCCATCAGCACCGAAAAACTTTCCCGGGCGATCTGGATCGCGCTCCACAAGATGTACCCGGCGATCCCCAGACCGAACCATGCGTCCAACTGATGAAAGCCCATGCCGGCGAGAATCAGCGCGATCAGAATGCTGCCGTTGAGCAGCATGTCCGAGCGGTAATGCAGCGAGTCGGCGCGCACGGCGTTGGAGCCGGTCTGCTTGATCACCCTATGTTGCAGCGTCAGCAACGCCGCGGTCAGCAGCAGCGAGAACACGATCACGCCGATGCTTAGCCACGGCGCGCCCAACGGCTCCGGTTGCTTGATGCGTTCATACGCCTGGAACGCAATCAGCACCGCACTGCCGCCGATGAACAGCGCCTGTGCCATGCCCGCCAGCGATTCGGCCTTGCCGTGGCCGTAACGGTGATCGTCATCGGCCGGACGCAGCGCGTAATGCACCGCCAGCAGATTGAGCAGCGAAGTGACGCCATCCAGCGCCGAGTCGGTGAGGCCGGCGAGCATGCTCACCGAGCCGCTCAGCCACCAGGCGATGGCTTTGGCGATGATCAGCGTGCAGGCCACCGCCACCGAAGCGCGGGTTGCCAGCCGCAGCAGGCGGGCGTGTTCGGGGCTGGTGGTCATGTGATTTCCTTATGCGGCGGGTTGCAGGCCAAACATCGCCAGTTGTTGCGTGCTGCCCTTGTGCTGGATCAGGCGCGGATCGTCCAGAGGCAGGTTGCGGCCCAGTTCTGTTTCGAGAATAGCCTGCAACTTGAGGTTATCGACCTGACCGTCCGGGCCGACCGCCTGTTTGAGCTTGGCCGGATCGACCTGAGCGGTGTGGCCGGGTTCGAAATAGATCGCGCCGGTGGTGAAGTCGACCGCGAACGCGATCAGCCCTGGAATCACATAGAACAGCAGGCCCACGGCGTCGAGCACGGCAATCGCCGGGTCAATCTTGCCGTCGATCTGACCGCGACGGTCCGGATAGAAAATCGAACCGCAGGCCGTGAGTTGAGTGAGCAGGGTGGCGACCAGTACACCGCCGATCAGGCGAGAAGGTAAGCGCATGGAAAATCTCCTGAGTCATTTGAAAACGAAGCGTCGTCATTTGAAATTAAGACCCTGACAAACGCCCGGCAGTTCGCCGTTATACTCGCCCTCGGCAGGGCGCGCCCACAGTAAATTGCGGCCTCGTCTCACCCCTACCGAAATATGTTGAGGATTGAAGTTGTTTTCTCCAGATCGACACCGCGTGAAGGTTGATGAATCCTGGCGGGGTTCGGCCCTCCGGGCTAAAGCTGTGAACGCGCCATGCTGCGTTGCGGAACTTGGCAAGGAAACGACCCTTACCTGCGTCCCGCGCCTTGCCTGGCACGCTCACAGCTTTAACGCGACTCGCAATTTACTGTGGGCACGCCCTGGGGAGCCAGCATGATTTCTTTGCCGATCGATGAAGTTTTACCCGCCCTGCGTGAAGCCTTGGCGACACGCCACGAAGCCGTGCTCGAAGCACCGCCCGGCGCCGGTAAAACCACCCGCGTGCCTTTAGCCTTGCTCGATGAAGCGTGGCTGGCCGGGCAGACCATTCTGATGCTCGAACCACGGCGTCTCGCCGCGCGAGCCGCTGCCGAACGGTTGGCCAGCGAACTGGGTGAGAAGGTCGGTGAAACCGTCGGTTATCGCATCCGCCTCGACAGCAAGGTCGGCCCCAATACCCGTATCGAAGTGGTCACCGAGGGGATTCTCACCCGGCGTCTGCAGGATGATCCGGCGCTGGAAGGCGTCGGTCTGCTGATCTTCGACGAATTTCACGAACGCAGTCTTGATGCCGATCTGGCCTTGGCCCTGAGTTTGAACGGTCGTGAACTGTTCCGAGCTGAACAGCCGCTGAAGATTTTGCTGATGTCCGCCACGCTGGAAGGCGAGCGTCTGGCCGGGTTGCTGGATGACGCGCCGATACTGCGCAGCGAAGGGCGCATGTACCCGGTGACGATGCGCTGGGGGCGGCCGTTCCAGCCCGGCGAATACATCGATCAGCGCGTGACTCAGACCGTCCTCGAAGCCCTGCACGATGAGACTGGAAGCCTGCTGGTGTTCTTGCCGGGGCAGGCGGAAATCCGTCGGGTGCATCAGCAACTGAGCGATGCCATTGGCGAGCGTAAAGATGTATTGCTCTGCCCGTTGCACGGTGAACTGGACCTGAATGCCCAACGCGCTGCCATCGACCCGGCGCCGGCCGGCCAACGCAAAGTGGTGCTGGCGACCAACATCGCCGAGACCAGCCTGACCATCAACGGCGTGCGCGTGGTGATCGACGCCGGGCTGGCGCGGGTGCCGCGTTTCGACCCAGGCAGCGGCATGACCCGCCTCGATACTCAGCGCATTTCCAGGGCCAGCGCCACCCAGCGTGCGGGCCGGGCCGGACGTCTGGAGCCGGGTGTGTGTTACCGCTTGTGGTCGCAGGATCAGCACGAGCAACTCGCCGCTTACGGCAGTGCCGAAATTCTGTCGGCGGATCTGGCGAGTCTGGCGCTGCAACTCGGACGCTGGGGCGTGACTCCGGGCGAACTGGTCTGGCTCGATATTCCGCCGGCAGCAGCCTACGCCCAGGCGCAGGATTTGTTGCAGCGCCTGGGCGCACTTGAAGGCGAGGCGTTGACTTCCCACGGTCAGGCCATGGCCGAGTTGCCTGCGCATCCGCGCATCGCCCATCTGTTGCTGCGCGGTCAGGCCCTGGGGCTGGCAAACATGGCGTGTGACGTCGCGGCACTGCTCGGCGAGCGCGATATTTTGCGCGGCGCCGGGGCCGATCTGCACAGCCGCTTGGTGCTGCTCTCCGGCGAAGAACGCGCCGCACGTGGAGCTCAGGGCGGCGTGCAGCGCGCGCGGCAACTGGCGCGACAATATCGCGGTTACCTGCGCGGCAAGGCCAGCGCGCCGGTCAGCGATCCCGAACACCCACGCTGGCTCGGCGCGCTGCTGGCGCTGGCTTACCCGGATCGGGTTGCCCAACAGCGGCGTGCCGGTGGCGCCGAATATCGTTTGGCCAATGGTCGCGCAGCACTGTTCGCCGAAGCCGACAGCCTGATGAAGGAGCCGTGGATTGTGATCGCCGATCTCGGCAGTCGTCAGGGCCAGCGTGAGGAACGGATTTACCTGGCGGCGGATTTTGATCCGGCGCTGTTCGATTCGGTGCTCGCCGAGCAAGTGCGCGCCGTCGATCAACTGGACTGGGATGAGCGCGAAGGCGTGCTGCGCGCCGAGCGTCAGCGCAAGGTCGGCGAACTGATCCTCAGCCGCGAGCCGTTGACCGGTCTCGACGAAGCGGCGCGCAGTCAGGCGCTGGTCAATCTGGTGCGGCGCAAGGGACTGGAGTTGTTGCCGTGGACGCCGGAGCTACGGCAGTGGCAGGCGCGGGTTGCCCTGTTACGGCAATTGGATCTGGCCACGCAGGATGACAGTCAGTGGCCGGATGTCAGCGATGTAACGTTGCTGAAAACCCTCGAGCATTGGTTAATGCCTTACCTGGGCAAGGTCTCGCGGCTCAGCCATTTCGCCAATCTGGACCTGTCGAGCATCTTCCGCAATCTGCTGGCGTGGCCGCTGCCGCAGAAGCTTGATGAGCTGGCGCCACATCACATCAGTGTGCCGTCGGGTTCATCGATTCGTCTGGATTACAGCGAATTTCCGCCGATTCTCGCGGTGCGTCTGCAGGAGTTGTTCGGCCTCGCCGAGACGCCGCGAATTGCCGGCGGCCGGCAAGTGGTCAAGCTGCACCTGTTGTCCCCGGCACGGCGGCCGGTGCAGGTGACGCAGGATCTGGCCAACTTCTGGCGCAGCACCTATGCCGAGGTGAAGAAGGATCTCAAGGGGCGCTATCCGAAGCTATTCCATAAGTTAGACCCTTGGGTCGAATCGCTTAACAAGAAAGACATTGACAAGAAGCCTTGATTTTTAGCGCTTAACATCTAGGGTTGACTCAGTCCTTTGAGGGTGAGTCATGTCCTACTCAAATCGGCGTTACGAAGGTCGCCTCGTTCTCATCCCTCACGCGCAGAGCGCCTTCGCGACCCTGCATGTCGGTATCCAGCCCGTTGACTCAATTAAATCGGTACTTGAAGGGGCTGAAACCAAACAGCTCTACCAGGTTGAGGAAATCGGTTCTTCGTTTACCTCGGGAGATATCTACAATCTCCCGTTTCTGTTTCATAAGGAAGGTGAGCCTTGGCATGAAGCCAATTCATACCTTTTATCCTTGATTGAAAATAAAACGTTAAGCAATAGGCCTACCGATGATCTGCGCCGTCGAGCCAGCAAATTATTAGACTACTTGATCTACTGTGAAAGCGAAGGACTTAACTGGCTCGACTTTTCGGGGCGTCGCCCTGTGTTGAGACCTACATATAAGTATTTTGCTCATTTGATAAATCATAGTGGGCGTAGTTCGGCAGTCGTAAATCAATACACAGGCGTGGTATTTGATTTCTATAGATTTGTTTGTGCCAATTGGCATGACATTGACTTGCAGCGAGTAGATACAGTCAAGGAGGTAAAATTTTTAATTAAAAATGCTTACGGGGCCGCTAGGGTGATTACGGCTGAAAAGCGTAGTCAAACTAAATCAACGGTTCCAGGAAGGCTGGTATCAATAGGGTATGTGCGAGAGGACAACGAAGATCTTCGTCCTTTGTCTAATGTTGAGCTGGCTGAGTTTTTGAAGGTTATTGAAGGTGAGGAGTGGTCAGCACTAGAACGTCTTATACTGTTGACGGCTTTGATGACTGGCGCCCGTAAGCAGACCGTGCTTACGATGCGGTTAAAGCATCTAAAAGGGTTCATTTCAGAAAGGCTGCAGGCAGATGGCACCTATCTGTTACATGCCGGTCCAGGCACAGGGATGGATACCAAGAAAGACCGTAGCCAACGTTTGCACGTGCCAAAGCAACTTGCTGAGGAGTTACGGGTGCTTGGAGATAGTCCGATGATGAGGCAACGGCGAGATAAGTTTAGAGCCGCTCTGTCTTTATATTACCCAAATATACAGATAAAAGACGAGGATATGTACGTCTTTTTATCTGATCAGGGAGGGTGTTATTACATGGCAAAAGATGATCCGCGCTACCCTATTGTCAAATCTAGACCCATTGGCCAAGTCACAGACACAATAAAGCGAAAAATATTGCAAAAGACATCTGATAAGTACCCTCAGGACTTTTCGTATCACTGGTTGCGTGCGACTTTTGGGTTTCAGCTCTATCAAAGATTGCAGGCCCTTATTGTTGTGGGGCTTATGCGTCCAGGAGATGATATTGATTTTATAATGGAGCGAATGCACCACGCCACACGAGAGATGACAGAGCATTACCTTCAACTATTCAAGATGCTTCCTCAGAAAACTGTCGCGCAGGAAAAGTTTGAGGCTAGTCTATTTTCAGGTAGTTATTCAAGTTTTATACTGAGTGCTCAAGATGAATAGTCATGTTGATTGGTCATTTCGTGAAACAAAAGTCATCACGGTAGATGAAATCAGTCAGGAGCATGTGTTTCCGGAGCGCTTGCGTCTAAAGCTTGCCAATGCAAAGGGGTATAAGTCGCCTATCGATATTGGGAGTATCGCATATGCAACGCGAGGCGAAGCTAGATCGAGGGAGTTTGACAATGCCGGTACTATATCGGTTGTCGAGTCATCTCTTGTGGAAAGTAGGCGTGAGCTAGTGGTGAAGCTCCTCGATTCTCTAATAGGTTTGCGCGATAATTCGATAGTAACCCAGTTTAGAGTGTTGCACATTGTCGTGAATTGGTTAAATGCCAATGGTTATGTGGAGGTTTTTACTGATGTGAGTTGTGCATCTAGAGCATACGCTGACTACACATCTTATCTTAATGATTCAATCAGAAAAGGGGATTTTGCTCCTCAGCATGCCGCTAAATGTCAGAAGACCTTACAGTTCATAATTGGACTCCAGTTTTCATCAGTAGTGGATTATGTAGTTCGTAGTGCCGTGCCAATTGCTAGGCAAAGAAAAGCAATAAAGCCGCCTAGAGAATCCGATGTACACTTTTTTACGGACGTATGTATTGCCATTGCGCGTGATTACAGTAATTTTATTCTTGAGCAAGAGCCATTTCCATGCGTAGTCCGGATAAGAAATTATGAAGTTGTTAAGTTTCCTTCTAATGGTGGAATGAATAGTCCTTTTCGACAGGGGCATGATTGTTATAACGTGGCAGAAAGACGTGTTGCAACAGTCGAAGAATACATGTCCAAATATGCTGGAAGAGGTCAGACAATTAGGCTTTGTGAAGCAGAGCGTGCTATAGCAGATGCGCAGGCTAGCGTAGAATTTGCTAATTCTGAATCTCGTAATTATGTCCGGTTGCAAATGGCCGCCTTTGCTGTAAAAGCATATATTTCACTTTTTATGTTGATGACAGGTGCATCACCTACTGAACTGGAACAGTTTAGTTATGAGGATGCTCTGGGGATTGATAAGTCAGTATTGAAGAAAGAATTAACGGCTGTAAAATTTCGTGCTAGAGGAAAGATGACCGGATATGTCTTAGGGCGAAAAAAAGGGTTAACACTGCTTCGAGAGTATTTTAAGTTGCGTGATTGGATTCTCAATGGAGAATATGTTGATAGATTGTTTTTCAAGATAAAGATTTCTAAAGGCGCTGTTTGTCTATCATTTTCTGATCTTGATGCCGGGGCTGCGGCAACTAGGTTTTACTCATCGATTTCGGGCGTTTTTGTAGATGGCAAATATCCAAAAATAACCTATAACAAGGCGCGTAAGCATAAAAGTTCCGCTCATCACGCGGCTAAGTACTCCCTGGAAACAGTTGCGCGGGCGTTAAATCATTCCAGTGGGGTGAATATTTCGTCGTACTCAGAAGCCACTGTTGAACAGCAGGAAAGTGAGTTTGGTACTTACTGGGATTCAGTGCGTAAAGCTGCTCAAATGGTACGTGAGCGAAGTGTTACAGCGTCAGATAAACTTGACTCAATTGCCGTTGGTCATTGTGACTCGTTCAGGTTTCCAGTTCCCGTCAGCGATACCGAAGCACCGGTGATTCAGCCGAATTGTCGTAATCAGTACGGCTGTTTGTATTGCACTCATTATTTCTGTCACGCCGATGAAGATGATATTCATAAGTTATTAAGTCTCCATTATGTGGTTAACGCTGTACGCAATACTGCTCAGGATAGTGGTCACGCAGAAGTACTCTATAAGGACTTATCCATTCGGGTCGAGTTTATCTTAGAGGCAATTGCAAATCGCTCGGAGTCTGTTTCGCAGTTAGTATCTGCCATGAGGAATAAAGTATTTAATCTTGGGGTGCTAACGCCATTTTGGGAGCGACGCCTGCAACGCTATGAAGCAATGGGGGTTGTATTTTGAGTGCCTCTGCGGTAAGTGGTTTATATGCCGCCATGGGTAATTTGGGTGCCGTTGCTCCTGATGCTGCAATGCTGGATATAAACTTTAAACCCTCATCTGAGTTTGTTCTGTGTCGAAATAAACATGGTACGCCAACGGCAATATATAAAGAGTGGATATGGGACTTTAATCCATATCGACTTGGAGCGACGAGGGTCACGAAATTTAGATTTGATAAGATTTTAAAGGCGATTGGTCCCGAAAACAAAGCGTTGATCGATGAGGTGAAATACATTATCTATTGTCTTGCATATTTCGCAGGAGGTGGTCGTCTGGGGCGGTTGAGTGCAAAGACATTAGAGCAGCGCTGGGTGGTTTTGCGGAGCGCGGTGTTGTTTTGTTATGAGCAAATCCAAAAGCCTTTAGTTGGTGTGTTGTCCTTGCAACAACTTTTCAGTACCCCGGTCTATTTGGCAGCGTTTATTGCTGAGAGGGCGCAGCCACATTTTCCGCAAATGCTATCAGCTTTGCTTGCCAATTTAATTTCTGTTGGTGATGATCGATTGGGTTATCGCGTTATTAGTTCGCGTGATATTGAATTGCGTCGACATGAGCCTAATCAACATCCGGTTATTCCAACTAGGATCTATTTGGAGCTAATAAACGTTCTCCAAGATATGCTTGATCAGATTCACCGAGGCGTAGAAAGCCTGGAGTGCTTTGTATCTAAGTTTTGCGATGAATTCTATGGGCTCGCTCATGATGTTCAGAAAAGTCTGTTGCCTGGCGGAAAGGCTAATTACAGACCAATTATGACTGAGGTGCTTCAGGCTCATTGTCTGAATGAGGTTTTTTCTGGAGTTTTTTCTTGTTCTCATAAAAGAGGGTTGAGCCCTGCGCTATTGAAAATGCAATACATTGTAAAAAACGTAATTCACTTATACACAGGCATGAGAGAGCAAGAGGTGCTGCGCATGCAGTATGATTGTTTGTCTGATGAGATCTATTTAAAGGAGGTCGTTGATGATAATGGAGTGACTCGCGACTTGGCGAGATCAGTCTCAGTTCTGTCGACGACCACAAAATTTACAGGGTACAAAAAATCAGAATCGTGGTTCGCGCCGAGCGAAGTTGTCAAGGCTGTAAAAATTGCGCAGGCAATTTGTCGAGGACTAGCAAGTATCTATAAAATTGATGTGGATAATGACTGTCCATTATTTCTAAATCCCGCAGTCCTTCGAAAACGCAATACCGATGTTGGTGTGGGGAAGTTAGGGAATTTTTATAATAAAATTCCTCTTGTCAGGATTGAGCTTTCTGACATACAGGAGTTGGCGCAAACTGATACGAAGCGTGACTTTTACAGTGAGCCAGAGTTTGCGGTAGGTCGTTCTTGGCCGCTGACAGGTCACCAGTTTCGCCGTTCATTAGCTTTCTATGGTAGCAATAGTGGATTTATTTCGTTGCCCAGTTTGAAGTCGCAATACAAACAAGTGACTCTCGAAATGGCTCGCTATTACAGTAATGGGTTTCAAAATCTAAAGACTATTTTTGGATACTACGATCCGAAAAGTAATGGCTTTGTCTTGCCCAACTCGCATGTTGCGTTGGAGTTTCAGATGGGGATGCCGATGGCTGTTGCGAATCAACTGCTGTCCGATGTGCTGTTCAGGGAAGCACCATTGTTCGGAGGCACGGGGTCTTATATTGAGAAGCAGAAAGCTCGTTTTAAGAATGGTGAAGTATGCATTGAGGATGTTAGGGCAGACACTTTGATTCGTGTGAAGAATTGCGAGATTAGCTATCGGCCAACTTTTTTAGGTGGTTGTTCTAAGGTTGGTCGATGTGATTATTTTTTGCTTGGTGATTTCACAGAATGTTTGATATGTGAAGGCGCAATAATACAGCCTGAAAAAGTTGGCCATGCCATTGAGGCTATGACTGAAGAGTTAACGCTATATTCTTATGGTTCGGGAGAATATCAAGTAGCCAATGGGGATCTTGAACGACTCCTGAGCTTTAAGGCGCGCTTTATTGATAAGGATGTGTAGCTATGCGTTCTAATAAAGTAGTTGGTCGTGGTTTGCTTGAGTGTGAAGAGGCGTTGCAGCGCCTTCTCGAAGGCAGGCCAGTTGTGGCGGAGCATGTAGGCTTATCTCGTTCGAAAATCACCGCGAGCATTGTAAGTTTCGAAGCCGGATTTGATCGTGGCTACCTCAAGAAATCTCGTAACGCACATTTGCCCATATTAGCCAGGATTGAGGCTTTTCGTGCAGAGGCAAATCGGGGGGGCAGTCATTCAAACACTAAAAAAATTGACAGTTTGGAAGATAAGCTTGATGCCTTGGCGACTGAATTAGCAACTGTTCGTGCGCAGCGCGACCGGGTCCTCACACAAAATCTACAGCTATGGGAACGCGTAAGGGAGTTAGAGTTGGCGGAGCGCCAAATCAAGCCTTTTCAGGTTAGGTTGCATCCTTAAAGTCAAGGTTTGTCTCTACCTCAATGAGGTTGCTAGGGGGCAATTCCTGACCTTATCAATCGCTAGCATCTTTGGCTGTCGGCAGAAGTGACCCTGGTTCACACCCTAGGCTCAAAGCAATCTGATAAAGCTTCTCGACCGTTATGTTTACCTCTCCACGTTCGATGCGCCCCATATAGCTACGATCAACCTTGCAGACGAGAGCTAGGACGTCTTGGGACAAGCCCTTAGCCTTCCTTGCTTCCCGTATCTTCGTTCCCAAGGCCTTCGCCAATTTCCCCATAGCTGCCTCAACCTGCTTGAGGCAGCACTATCGGGCGTTTGCGGACGAATCAGCCACGGACTATAATCCGTATTTTTGTTCGCGGAACTCTGGGTGCCTGCATGAAACATGATTCATTCGAATTCGACAGGCAGTTGTACGACTTGCTTTGCCAAGAAATACATCAGCGGTTCACGACTCGCCAGCTTCGAGATGCCTATGCAGCGACTCTAGACTTCCCTGGCTATGAGCTGGGCGCAGTTCGGATTTACGTTTATGAGCAAATCCGTCGACTGATTCGTGCCGGCTGGGTTGTGAAGTCGCCGAAACTCAGTAAGCGTGGACAGCTCTTCCATCTGTTGGAAATGCCGGCCCATATAAACCTTGTGCTGGTTGCTTCCCGATTTCAAAGACCTGACAACTCATCCCCTTTTCACTCTGAAAGCGTTGAAGGTCCGTTGGTCGAGCTGCCAACACGATCAGCACAAAATGAATCGGACGACCAAGGCCGTCTTCAAGAAATGCTAAAAGAGACTCGCCTAGACCTCCTGTCCTCAATGGGGGAAACGGAGCGTTACAAACAGCTCTTTGAGGAGATCCCTGTTTTAAGAGCCCGGCTTCAAGGCGAATACCATGAGGTTCGAGACCGCAGCTCTCGGTTGCTGGGGCATCTTCGTGCGCTCGAAAACTCGCTCAAGGCAATTGCCGCGGCATGACAAAATCTCTTCGAGAGTGGCAAAGGGAATGTATAGAAACCGCGCTTGAGCACTATCGCGGTAACCCTCACTTCTTCTGCCAAGCAACACCAGGTTCGGGAAAAACGCGAATGGCAGCAGAGCTAGCCAAGGTGCTGCTCGAGCGCAATGAAATTGATTTGATCCTTTGTTTCGCTCCATCTCGACAAGTGGTAGATGGCTTCCGTCGGACGTTTGCCGAAGTGCTCGGGAGACGGCTTGATGGGTTAATCGGCGCTGTGGGTGCTGTGTGTACCTATCAAGGTATGGAGTATCGGGATGAGGCGTTTTGGAGGCTCTTCGATGAGCATCGTATATTCGCCGTATTTGATGAGATACATCACTGTGCAGGCCACGATGCGCTGTTAAGCAATGCTTGGGGCCAACAGATCATTCAGAGAGTTCAAGATCGCGCAGCATGCACGCTTGCACTTTCGGGTACTCCTTGGCGATCTGATCAAAAGGCAATCGCCTTGGCACGCTATTCCACGCCTGAGGCAAATCTTATCTGCGATTATCGATATGGATTGCCAGAGGCAATCGCGGACCAAGTTTGTCGATCGCCTCGGATAGTCATTCTTGACAATCAAATGGTTAGGTTTTCTGAGGCCGTTGCAAGCGAGAATACGGTCACGATTTTCCCAAACATAGCCAGACTTTTGGCCGACTCTCCTGTGTCCTACGAAGATCTTTTATGTCATGAGGATATTCTCAAGCAGCTACTGCTCTTGGGGTGTATGTAGTGGTCTAATGAAACCGGACACTCATTTAGGCGAGAATGCTCGCCATATCGAGGTGTCAGATGACCAAGCAACGTCGTGTCTTTTCCGCTGAATTCAAACGCGAGGCTGCTGACCTCGTACTC
>NZ_JASCPO010000151.1:0-13972 GCF_029960145.1 Pseudomonas sp. PS01299
CCCGCTCCCACAGTGTTTTTCTGTGTGACACCCATCGTATAAACACCGGAGATCCCTGTGGGAGCGGGCTTGCCCGCGAAGAGGCCAGCCCAAACCCTGAAAATCTCAACCCTGACTGAACATCTCCATCGCCCGCTGCTTGATCTGCTCTTCCGTCAGATCCTCCTTGCGCGTTGCCAGAAACCACAGGTGCCCATAGGGATCCTTCAGCGTCCCGCTGCGATCACCATAAAACTGATCCTTGACCTCCGACACCGCTTTCGCCCCGGCATCCAGCGCCCGTTGAAAGGACTTGTCGACATCAGTGACATACAGATGCAGACCGACCGACACGGCATTGTCCGGACCACTCAACGGCCCTTGATCGCACGGTGTGCCGAGCATGATCGCGCTGTCGCCAATGCGCAGTTCGGCGTGGCCGATGCGCCCGTCGGGCATGTCCAGGCGCATGACCTGGGTCGCGCCAAAGGCTTTCTTGTAGAACTCGATGGCTTCGGCAGCCTTGAGGATGCCGAGGTACGGGGTAATGCTGTGATACCCCTCGGGAATGGGTTTGACGCTCATGACGTTCTCCCTGTTTTTGTTTTGCGAGGTATGGCTCCACCGGATTTGTGGAAGATTCACTATAGAACTGTCTGCGCGGCCAGGATTTTTCCCCGACGAGCAGTCAGTCCAGAAAGTGCGCCCCCGGCCCCTGATCACCGAGCACATCGCCCTGATTGCGCAACGGGCAGGCCTCCATCGACAGACACCCGCAACCGATGCAACCGGTGAGCCGGTCACGCAACAAGGTCAGCTGATTGATCCGCTCGTCCAGTTCGCGGCGCCATTGTTCGGACAGGACTTTCCAGTCTGCTGCTGTCGGAGCGCGGTCGTCGGGGAGTCTCTTCAGCGCCTCGCCAATCTCCGCCAGCGGAATACCCAGACGCTGCGCGACCTTGATCAACGCCACCCGGCGCAACACTGCCCGTGGGTAACGGCGCTGATTGCCGGCATTGCGCTGGCTGGTGATCAGGCCTTTCGATTCATAAAAGTGCAGGGCAGTGACCGAGACTCCGCTGCGCGCGGCGACTTCGCCCACGGTGAGCTGTTTGTGCAGATTTTCCGGGGTGATCATTTTGCAAAAGGACTCTTGACCTTGACTTAACTAGAGGTTTTACCCTGCAGGCCTTCGAGTCGCAAGACTCGGCTTAATGATGAGTGGGGACTTCTCATGCAAACCTCGACGAAAAATCGCAGTTTTACCCAATTGATCGAATTCGAGATCGAGCCGCGCCAGCAACCGGCATTGGTCAGTGCGCTGTCGCAGCAGAGCGAACATCTGGCGCAGCGCTACGCAGGCTTCGTCAGCGCCAGCGTCCAGGTCAGCGACGACGGTCGGCGGGTGCTGAGCTTGCTGCAGTGGCAGAGCCGCGAAGCCGGGGAGGCGGCGTTCTGTAGCTTTGAAAGCGGCGAGCAGGATTTCTGGCAGCTGATCCGCGCCCATCAGGCGAAAACCGTGACCTTCAATTCATTCCAGGTGTTGAGCAGCATCGCCCGCAGTCATGACGATGCGCTGCACTGCAATCTGGTCGGCTAGATCGACAACTGGATCAGGCGTTCACCGTGCAGGTTCTCCGTGAGTCGCCGCTTGTTCACCGCCAGTTCGCCGATCTTGATCAGCCGCGTGCGGGTGACATTGCGGCTCAGACCGAGCAGCGCGGCGGTGTGCACCTGGTTGTAATGGCAGAAGCGATAGGCGGCGCGCAGCAGGGCGTCTTCGACCTTTTCGTGGAGGGCGCCGGCCTGTTGTTCGAAGAGCTTCTGGAAGGCTCGCTCCAGCAGCGCTTCCGGTGAATCGTCGGTGTTCGACTGCTGATCGTCCGGGCGCTCGATGCGCAGGTTCGACAGGCGCAGATCATCGCGTTCGATCACGCCGTTGCGGCAGATCAACAGGGTGTGGTGGATGACGTTTTCCAGTTCGCGAATATTGCCCGGCCAACTGTAGCTGCGCAGTTTCTGTTCGGCACCGGGGCTGATACTGACCCGTCCGTAACCCAGGCGTTGGCTGTAGGCCTCGATGAAATGTCGGGTCAGCGGCAGGATATCGCCGGGCCGCTCGCGCAACGGGCTGAGCTCAAGATTGACCACGTTCAATCGGTAGAACAGGTCTTCGCGGAAGTTTCCGGCATTGATCGCTTTCTCCAGTTGCACGTTGGTCGCGGCCAGCACGCGCACATCGATCGGAATGCTTTTGCGCGAGCCGAGGCGCACCACTTCGCGCTCCTGCAACACCCGCAGCAACTTGACCTGAATTGCCATCGGCAAATCGCCGATTTCGTCGAGGAACAAGGTGCCGCCATCCGCCTCTTCGAACCACCCGGCCTTGGCGCTGAGGGCGCCAGTGAAGGCGCCTTTTTCATGGCCGAACAGCTCGGCTTCCACCAGCGATTCGGAAAACGCGCCGCAGTTGACCGCGACAAACGGCCGATGCCGGCGGTGGCTCAGGTTATGGATGTGCCGCGCCACCAGCTCCTTGCCGGTGCCGGTCTCGCCGATGATCAGTACGCTGGCTTCGCTCGGCGCGACCTGTTGCAGATGCGCGAGCAGGGCCTGGGACTTGGGGTCTTCGAAGACCTGCGCGGTGGCGCGGATCGATGTCGCCAGCGCGGGTGAGGGCGGAAGGGTCAGCAGTTGCATGGGGCTCGCTCCATTAAAGGCAAGATCAGGAATAGAACGTCGGCACCGGCAGCGCCTGGTTCAGCGCCCAGTCGCCCAGCTCGTGGAGTTTGTAATCGAGGGGGTCGTGCAGGGTCTGCGTGCGCAGGTTGCGCCAGTGCCGATCGAGACGCAGCGAAGCGTGGGTCGAGCGCGCGCCAGTGACTTCGAACAAACGGCTGCAAATATCCAGCCCCTGACGACTGGCGGCGACCTTGGCGGTGGCAATCGCCGTGGCCAGATGTCCACGCTCTTCTGCCGTCAGGTTCGGGCCTTGGGCCCAGGCCTCGTCAAGCAGCGCGGCGGCCCGTTCGACCAGCAGGCGGATGCCTTCCAGCGCGACCCAGAACTCGCCGTAATGCGCGAGCACGTACGGGTCTTCACGCACATTGCGGGCGGCGGATTTGTGCCAGAGCCGGGTTTCGCTCAGGGTGTATTGCCGGGCTTCCTCAAAGGCACCTTCGGCGATGCCGAGAAACATGTGAGTGAAGGTCAGTTGCGCGATCAGCGGACGCAGGCAGGCGAACGGTGTGCTCAACGGCCCGGGATCGAGCAGTAGCTCGGATTCTTCGACCCGCACCCGTTCGAACGTGGCGCTGCCACTGTCGGTCTGGCGCTGGCCGATGTTGTTCCAGTCGTCGTGCAGGGTGATGCCGCTGCGACCGCTGGGGATCGCCGCGATCAGCAACTTGCCGCCGGCGCTTTCGTCGACGGCCGAAGCGATCAGCATCTGCGAATCGCTGGCGCCGGAGCAGAAGCTTTTCTTCCCGGAAAACTCGCGCCAACCGCCAAGGTCCTTGACCACGGTGCGGGTGTCGAGCGGGTTGAGGGCGTTGCCCCAGAACCAGTTCTGCCGCGCGGTCTGTTCGAACCACGGCTGCCATTGTTCGGGCCGCGAGAACAGGCGCACGGTGGCGAGCATCAGGTGATGAAAACCGAAGACGTGGGCGATGGAGCTGTCGACCTTGGCGAACTCGCGCACGACTTGCAGGGTTTCGCTCCATGTCGCGCCGAGGCCGCCGTAGCGGGTGGGAATGCTCAGGGCCAGCAGGCCGCTGTCGCGCAGGGCATCGCGTTCGGCCTTCGGCGTACCGCCGCGCTCGTCACGTTCGACGGCGGTGACGGCGAATTCGGCGGCCAGTTGGCGCGCGGTCTGCAGCGGGGAGAGCAGGGTGCTTTGTGGTTTGGCGGTCACACGGTGTTCCTCAAAATCGATGCAATCCCTGTAGGAGTGAGCCTGCTCGCGATGTGGTCAGCACAGTCGACATCACCGTCTCAGATACACCGCTTTCGCGAGCAGGCTCACTCCTACAATGGGCGTTTTTAGGCCTTGGCTTGGCCGGGCAACACATCGTTGGCAATCATTTCGCCAAACGGCCCGGTGAGGTTGGTCACGCCGCGTCCAGCCAGGCTTGCATACGGTTCGGGCAGCAGCGGGAACACCAGTTCGGCAAAGCGGTAAGCCTCTTCCAGGTGCGGATAACCGGAAAAGATGAAGCTCTCGATACCGAGGTCGGCGTACTCCTTGATCCGCGCGGCCACTTGCTGCGGATCGCCCACCAGCGCGGTACCGGCACCGCCGCGTACCAGACCGACGCCGGCCCACAGGTTGGGGGCGATTTCCAGGTTGTCGCGACGCCCGTCATGCAACGCCGCCATGCGCCGCTGGCCTTCGGAGTCGAAGCGCGAGAAGGATTTCTGCGCGGCTTCGATGGTCTCGTCGCTGATGTGCTCGATCAGTTTGTCCGCAGCCTTCCACGCCTCTTCGGCGGTCTCGCGAACGATGACGTGCAGGCGAATACCGAACTTCACCTTGCGTCCATGGCGAGCGGCACGTTCACGTACATCGGCGAGTTTTTCGGCAACGGCGGCGGGCGGTTCGCCCCAGGTCAGGTACACGTCGACTTGCTCGGCAGCGAGGTCATGCGCCGCGTCGGACGAGCCGCCGAAATACAACGGTGGATACGGTTTCTGCACCGGCGGATACAAGGCTTTGGCGTTCTGCACTTTCAGGTGCTTGCCCTCGAAATCCACCGATTCGCCTTGCAACACCCGGCGCCAGATCCTGAGGAATTCGTCGGTGACTTCGTAGCGTTCGCTGTGGCTCAGGAAGCTGCCGTCGCCACGGTTTTCGTCGGGGTCGCCGCCGGTCACCACGTTGATCAGCAGACGACCATTGGACAGTCGATCGAGCGTTGCCGCCATGCGCGCCGAAACGGTGGGCGAAATGATCCCCGGGCGGATCGCTACCAGATAACGCAGGCGTTCGGTCAACGGCACCAGCGCCGAGGCGATCACCCACGAGTCTTCGCAGGAGCGCCCGGTGGGAATCAGCACGCCGTGATAGCCGAGGCTGTCGGCGGCTTGCGCCACTTGTTTCAGATAATTCAGGGTGACCGGGCGCGCGCCTTGGGTGGTGCCCAGGTAATGGCCGTCGCCGTGGGTCGGCAGGAACCAGAAAACATCCATGAACAGCTCCTTAAGCGATTTTCAGCAACGGTTTGATTTGTGTGCCGAACAGCGGCGCGGCGCGTTCGGCGGCCAGACGGATCCGCGCTTTCAGCGGTTCGCTGGTGATCTGGTAGTCGGCGAAATCGGCCTCGGTGGCGTACACGCCAATGGGCAGGGTCACGGCCTGGAAGAAACTGAACAGCGGCCGCAACTGATGATCGAGTACCAGCGCATGGCGCTCACTGCCACCGGTGGCGGCGAGCAGCACCGGGGTGTCGATCAGTGCGTTGAGGTCGATCAGGTCGAACAGATGCTTGAGCAGTCCCGGGTAGGAACCGCGATACACCGGCGCGGCGACGATCAGCAGATCGGCCTGTTCGATGGCTTGCAGTTCGGCCTCGACCTCGGCGCTCAGCTCCTGACGCGACAGGGCACCACCCAACGGCCGGGCGATGTCACCGAGTTCGATCAGATGACTCTCGACCGGTAAGTGTCCGGCCAGTTCGGCCAACAGCGCTTGGGTCAGCACCAGCGTGCGCGATGGACGCCAGGTGCCGCCGGAGAGGGCGACGACTTTCAGGGGACGCGACATGATCAGTTCCTTTTTATCAACAGTTGCTCAGCGAGCAGTGAGTAAGTGCCAAGGCTTGAGCAAGCGCTGTACCAATTCCTGAGAGGCCCGGTTTACTTGGGCCTTAGCGCTCTGGCGTGAGTCGGTTGTGCAGATATCAGGCGGGTTTGCTGATCTGCTGTTGCCTGGGCAACAGTTGCTGGAGCAACAGTTGTTCGCCGTGTGCAGGGATTTATAGCGGCTGCTGGTTATTCCGTAAAAGAACGTTAATCGATATTTATAGATCGTTAAGAGATATGAGGGCGTTAAAGCTGAAATCCTGATAGCCACTATTGAGAGCGTTGATTTTTGCCCGGAGAGGCGCGGGCGTAGCCTTTGTCCATCGACTACCACCGCTCGCCAGGACGCTCCCCATGAATCGTTTACTGACTGTTTCGCTGCTGCTCGCTGTCTCCGTACTCGCCGGTTGCGCGACCCACGTTTCCCCCGAACAACGGCCGTACACCGCCGAAGAAACCCGCGAACTGGCAATGGAAGCGCTGAACCGCAGCGGCTTGTCTTTCGACGAATATCACGCGAAGAAAGCTGCACTACTGGGCGAATCGCAATTCGACAAGAAAGCTGAAATGAGCGCCGGGCGAGCCATACAGCTGCACGGTCGTCCAAGCTAATCGCAAACTGTACTGCTTGAATTTTCGCGTAACTGTCCGTGGGTTTGCGCGCTGCCGTGCGATAGGGTCAACACCTGAATGACCCTGACGGATTGCCCCATGACCCTCTCGCTTGATCTGCTGTTGGGCTTTGCCCTGTTTGCCCTTGTCACCTCGATTACACCGGGGCCGAACAACACCATGTTGCTGGCGTCGGGCGTGAACTTCGGCTTCAACCGCACCATTCCTCACATGCTCGGCATCACCTGCGGTTTCTTCGTATTGGTGGTCGCGGTGGGCTTTGGCCTGGGCGCGGTGTTCCAGACTTACCCGATTCTCTACACGGTGCTGCGCTATCTCGGTGCTGCATATCTGTTGTACCTGGCGTGGAAAATCGCCCACTCGGGGCCGGTGGGTGAGGGCGTGGAAGGCGAGGCCAAACCGATCAGCTATCTGGGTGCCGCCGCGTTTCAGTGGGTCAATCCCAAGGCCTGGATCATGGCCATCGGCGCCATCAGCACCTACACGCCGATGCAGGGTTACTTCACCAACGTAGTGGTGATCGCTGCGGTGTTCGCCATCATCAACCTGCCCAGCGTCGGCGTCTGGGCAGCGTGCGGCACGCTGCTGCGTAACGTGCTGAAGGACCCGCGCTGGTTGCGCGTGTTCAACTGGGGCATGGCGGCGCTGTTGGTGATTTCGCTGTACCCGTTACTTCTCGAAAGCTTTCACTGACGCATTGCTTCAACCGCCGGCCCGATGCCTGTTAAGCTCGGCTTCAGGAGCGTTCCTACGCACTTTTAAATGAAGTTGTTCTTCTTTAACGGCATCCGATCAGGTATTGATGACGGTCTCGAACCCAGGCGCAGCTCACAAGGCTGCGCTGTGCCGTTTGCAGACACGAGCCTCCTGATCCCGGAACACGCTCTGCGAGTCTTTTATGAATAAACGTCCGTTGTATTTCGATTACGCCGCCACCACCCCGGTGGACGAGCGGGTCATCCAGGTGATGATCGATTGTCTGGGTTTTCACGGTAACTTCGGCAACCCGGCGTCCAGCTCCCATGCCTTCGGCCAGCAGGCCCGGCACACGGTCGAGCAGGCCCGTCGGCAAGTCGCCGAACTGGTCGGCGCCGAGGCTGCGCAGATCGTCTGGACCTCCGGCGCCACCGAATCCAACAACCTCGCCCTCAAGGGCGTGGCCCAGGCGCGCGGCGTTGCCGGCGGCCACATCATTACCAGTCAGATCGAACACAAAGCCATTCTCGATACTGCCCGGCAATTGCAGGATGCCGGCGTCGCGGTGACCTATCTGGTACCGGACGCCGAAGGCCTGATCACCCCGCAGGCAGTCAGCGAAGCCATGCGCGACGACACCTTTCTGGTGTCGCTGATGCTGGTCAACAACGAACTCGGCACCCTCAACAATATCCCGGCGATCGGTGAAGTCGTGCGCGGCCGTGGCGCGTTGTTTCATGTCGATGCTGCGCAGGGCGCCGGCAAAGTGGCGATTGATCTGCAGCAGTGGCCAGTGGACTTGATGTCGTTTTCCGCGCACAAGCTTTACGGTCCCAAGGGGATCGGCGCGTTGTATGTCGGCCCGCGCGCGCAGCAGCGTTTGCAGGCGCAGATTCATGGCGGCGGTCATGAAGGCGGGCTGCGCTCCGGGACCCTGGCGACGCATCAGATCGCCGGCATGGGCGCGGCATTCGCCTTGGCGGCTGCCGAATTCGATGCCGAGAAAAAGTCCATCGTGGCGCTGCGTGAACGGCTGCTCGAACAGTTGCTGAGTCTGCCGGGCGTACGCCTCAACGGCAGCGCCAGCCAGCGTATCGCGCACACGTTGAGCCTGACTTTCAGCGAAGGTGAATTCAACAGTGCGGCCTTGAGCCAGTCGATCGCCTTTTCCGCGACCTCGGCCTGCAACTCGGCGAGCAACACGCCTTCTCACGTGCTGCTGGCACTGGGGCACGACGCCCGGCTGGCCGGTCGCACCATTCGTCTGAGCCTCGGCCGTTTCACCACCGCCGACGATATCGATCAGGCGGCAGAACTGATCAAAAGCGCCTGCGCCAGTGCCCCGGCATTCTGGGCGACAGGGCTTTAACCAGCCGTTTTCACGGCTACGAACAATAACGATGAAGTGATTGGCAGGAGACATGATGAGTACCCAGACTTTGACCGAAGGAACGGTTCCCCAGCGCCTGGCGCACACCCGTGAATTGATGCGCCGTGAAGGCATTCATGCGTTGCTGGTGCCATCGGCCGACCCGCATCTGTCGGAATACCTGCCGGGTTATTGGCAGGGGCGGCAATGGCTGTCGGGCTTCCATGGTTCGGTCGGCACTTTGATCGTGACTGCTGATTTCGCCGGGGTCTGGGCCGACAGTCGCTATTGGGAACAGGCGACCAAGGAACTCAAGGGCAGCGGCATCGAACTGGTCAAGCTGCAACCGGGTCAGCCGAGTCCGCTGGACTGGCTGGCCGAGCAGACCCCGGAAGGTGGCGTAGTCGCGGTCGACGGTGCGGTGATGGCCGTGGCTTCAGCGCGCACCCTGAGCAGCAAGCTCGAAGCCCGCGGCGCGCGTCTGCGCACTGACATCGACCTGTTGAATGAAGTCTGGGCGGATCGCCCGAGCCTGCCGAACGCGCCGATCTATCAGCATGTGCCACCGCAAGCGACGGTCAGCCGTGGCGAAAAACTCGCCAAACTGCGCGAGACCCTGCAGGAACGTGGCGCCGATTGGCACTTCATCGCCACCCTCGATGACATCGCCTGGCTGTTCAACCTGCGCGGCGGCGACGTGTCGTTCAACCCAGTGTTTGTTTCTTTTGCGTTGATCAATCAACAGCAGGCCACGCTGTTTGTGGCCTTGAGCAAAGTCGATGCCGAGCTGCGTGCAGTGCTGGAACAGGACGGCGTGACTCTGCGCGATTACCGCGAGGTCGCCGACGCCTTGCGCGCTGTACCAGGCGGCGCCAGCCTGCTGGTGGATCCGGCGCGGGTGACCAGCGGTTTGCTGGATAACCTCGACAGCGCGGTGAAACTGGTCGAAGGCTTGAACCCGACCACCCTCGCCAAATCGCAAAAAAGCGAGGCTGATGCGCAGCATATCCGCAAGGCCATGGAGCAGGATGGCGCGGCGTTGTGCGAATTCTTCGCCTGGCTGGAATCGGCCTGGGGGCGTGAACGCATCACCGAACTGACCATCGACGAAAAACTCACCGCTGCCCGTGAGCGCCGTCCGGATTACGTGTCGTTGAGCTTCAACACGATTGCCGCGTTTAACGCCAATGGCGCGATGCCGCACTATCACGCCACCGAAGAAGAACACGCGGTGATCGAAGGCGACGGCTTGCTGCTGATCGACTCGGGCGGCCAGTACCTGGGCGGCACCACCGACATCACCCGAATGGTCCCGGTCGGAACCCCGACGGACGAGCAGAAGCGTGATTGCACTCGCGTACTCAAAGGCGTTATCGCGCTGTCGCGGGCGCAGTTCCCGAAAGGCATTCTCTCGCCGTTGCTCGATGCCATCGCCCGCGCACCGATCTGGGCGGAAAACGTGGATTACGGTCACGGCACCGGTCATGGGGTCGGCTATTTCCTCAACGTGCACGAAGGCCCGCAGGTGATCGCCTATCAGGCAGCACCGGCACCGCAAACGGCGATGCAACCGGGGATGATCACCTCGATTGAACCGGGCACCTATCGTCCGGGTCGTTGGGGCGTGCGCATCGAGAACCTGGCGATGAACCGCGAGGCGGGGAGCAGCGAGTTCGGTGAGTTCCTCAAGTTTGAAACCTTGACCCTGTGCCCGATCGATACGCGCTGCCTGGAGCCATCCTTGCTGACGCAGGAAGAGAAGCAGTGGTTCAACGCCTACCATGCTGAAGTGCGTGAGCGTCTGAGTCCGTTGCTGGAGGGGGCCGCGCTGGAGTGGCTGAACACGCGCACAGCGGCGATTTGAATGGCTGAAACCCGGGCGCTGTTGGCAGCGTCCGGGTTCTGAGGTTTTTCTAAGCCTGACGCAGGGCCTCTTCGACGAAGTCGAGGCGGTCCTGTCCAAAGAACATCTGGTTGCCGATAAACATGCTCGGCGCGCCAAACACCCCGCGTTTAATGGCTGTTTCGGTGTTGTCCTTCAGGGCTGCCTTTACCGCCTCGTCGTTGGTCAGGGCCAGGACTTCATTGGGGTCGAATTCATTTTCGCTCAATACCGCAGCGACAGTTGCCGGCTCATCGAGAGCGCGTCCCTCCACCCACAATGCCTTGAACAGACAATCGATAAATGCGTGAAAGCGTTCCGGCTGGCGCAGTTGGATGCCGGTGACCGCGCGCATCAGCATCAGCGTGTTGATCGGGAAATGCGGATTGAATTTCAGCGGCACGCCATAACGTTTGGCGTAGCGATCCAGATCCTGAAACATGTAGCGGCCCTTCGCCGGAATCATCGCCGGCGACGCGTTGCCAGTCGCCTTGAACACGCCGCCCAGCAGCATCGGGATATAGATCAGCTCGCTTTGAGTTGCGGCACATATTTTCGGTAATTGGGTGTAAGCCAGGTAGGTGGCAGGGCTGCCGAGGTCGAAATAGAACTCCACGGTTTTCGTCATGTTCGCTGCTCTCTGATTATTGTTATGGAGGAGGCGGGGCTTACCAGCGTTCGTTCCACGGGCGCAGATCCAGCTCGAAGGTCCAGGCATCCCGTGGCTGACTGTGCAGATACCAGTAGTTTTCGGCGATGTGTTCGGGATTGAGAATACCGTCCTGATCCTTGGTCGCGTACTTCTCCGGGAAACTGTTGCGTATGAAGTCGGTATCGATCGCGCCATCGACCACTACATGGGCGACGTGGATATTCATCGGGCCCAACTCGCGAGCCATGCTTTGTGCCAGTGCACGGATACCGTGTTTGGCGCCGGCAAACGCGGCAAATCCGGAAGCACCGCGCAGCCCGGCGGTGGCGCCAGTGAACAGAATGGTGCCGCGTTGGCGGGTGACCATGCGCTTGGCCACTTCGCGGGCATTGAGAAAGCCCGAGAAACAGGCCATTTCCCAGATCTTGAAATACTTGCGCGCAGTTTCTTCGAGAATGCTGCAAGGCACGTTGGCACCAATGTTGAAGACAAACGCTTCGATCGGGCCGAGGTGGGTTTCAATCTCTTCAATCAACGCAATGACGTCTTCTTCCTTGCGCGCATCGCAGGCAAAGCCGTGAGCTTCGCCACCCTCGGCCTGAATCGCCTCGACCAGCGGCTGCAATTTGTCGGCGCTGCGCCGGGTGACGCAAGCGATAAAACCTTCTCTGGCAAAGCGCTTGGCAATCGCTCCGCCGGTGGCATCGCCAGCACCCACCACCAACACGACCTTCTTGTTATTCATGGGTAGATCCCTTTAGTAAACGATCGTTAAGTGAACGAACGTTATGCTAGGATCCGGGCAACGTCAAGGCGGTCGATCAAGAGGGCAAGCACATGCGGTATTCCGCCGGTCACAAGCTGGAAACCCGAGAAAAACTGCTGAACAGCAGCGCGCTGTCAGCCAAGCGTTCAGGCTTTTCCACGGTCGGTGTCGATGGTTTGATGAAGGCTATCGGCCTGAGTGGCGCAGCGTTTTATAGCCACTTCTCGTCGAAAAACGAGCTGTTCACGGCGATCGTCGAGCGTGAACTGTGTCAGAGCCTGGAGCGACTGGGAGGGCAGGGGGCGCAGGATCGTGAGCGGCTGGAACGCTGTCTGAAACAGTACCTGAGCATGGCTCACGTGGAGCAGCCTGAATCGGGCTGCGCCTTGCCGACACTGGGTGCGGAAATTGCCCGTTCAGATGATCAGGTTCGCGAGCAGGCAGAGTTGTGGATTAGTCGGTTGCACGCCAGTTGGGCGCAGATCCTGGAAAGCGACAGCCTGGCGTGGGCGGTTCTGTCGCAATGCGTCGGAGCGTTGGTAGTGGCGCGGATGCTGGTGACGCCGGAGATTCAACGGACGGTTTTGAAATCCAGTCATGAGGAAATCGGGCGTCAGCTGGCTGCTCGACAAGGCGAGCAGCCAGCATGATTCATTTGCAGATGACGATCATGCTGCGGCTGGTATAGCCTGCCGGATTGAGACCGAACGGGTAGTCGCCGGGTTCTTCCACGGCGTCCCCTGATTTGGCGATGACTTTGTAGCCCTTTGGGGCGCAGGCATTGGCGGCGCTGGTGTAGCACTTGTCCCAAGAGGACGACAGCCCGGAACAGTTGATGTGCAGCCCTTTTTTACCGTGCTTCACTTGGGTCTTGGCGGTGGCTGCGCACCCCGCTACTGCCAATACAGCGATCAGTATCAAAATTCGTTTCATTACCGTCCTTATGGTAGCCACGAGTCTGGCGCTCGGGTCTGCCTGTATTCGCCTGCGCTTTAAGCGGTTCGATATCCCTGTCCGAAAAAATCCATGCCTGGCACTGAGTTAAGGGGCCTAAACATGGCCTAAATGAACGCCAATTGCCAGACCTTCGTCAAATCCTGTTTCAATCTGCCGCTACAACGGGTTTGGCGCTACTGCCCATGGTCATGGTTGCCCCGACGGAGGCCAGAATAATGCACAGGATCGCCATCCATTGTGACAGCGTGAGGTACTCCTGCAGGAATAGCAGCCCGGACAACGCGCCAAAGGCCGGTTCGATGCTCATCAAAGTCCCAAAGGTGCGGGCTGGTATGCGGGTGAGGGCGACCATCTCCAGCGTGTAGGGCAAAGCAGTCGAGAGGATGGCGACGCCGATGGCGACCGGGATCAGCGACGGGGTGAGCAATGCCGCGCCGGCATGCACGATGCCGATCGGGGCGACAAACAGTGCGGCAATCATCACGCCCAGGGCCGCGGTCGTCACGCCGTTGTCAGCGCCAGCCTTTTGGCCGAACAGAATGTACAGCGCCCAGCACACGCCGGCCCCCAAGGCGTAACCGGCACCGACCAGATCAATTCCCGTGGAGGTCGCTCCGGTGGGAATCAACAGGAGCAGGCCAGCTGCCGCCAGAGCAATCCAGAGGAAGTCGATCGCACGGCGAGAGGCGTAGATGGCGACGGCCAACGGACCCGTGAATTCAAGCGCGACTGCAATGCCAAGTGGCACGGTGCGCAATGACATATAGAAGAGGAAGTTCATGCCGCCCAGCGCCATTCCGTAAACGATCACCGTGCGCAGGGACTGAGCTGTCAGCCTGGCGCGCCACGGACGCAGTAGTAACAGCATGATTACGCTGGCAAAGACCAGGCGCAGGGTGGTCGTCCCCTGAGCGCCAACCACCGGGAACATGCTCTTGGCCAGAGAGGCGCCAGACTGAATGGATGCCATGGCTATTAATAAGAGGCCAACCGGGAACAGCATTGAGGCCAGAGAGCGAGGTTGGTCAGTCATTGCGAGGCATCATCCGAAGGTGAGAGCAGGGTGTTGTTTTAAGTGTTGGGCAATATACTGCGCATTCGCTGACGTTGCATCTATATATAAGCAGGCTTTTTCGGTGCATTGATAGAAAACTGAAATTAACGGTTGACGGCAGATTCAGGAGGTCTATAATTCGCCCCACTTCCGGCGCAGTCGAAACGGAAAACTCCTTGAGATTC
>NZ_JASCPO010000152.1:0-13940 GCF_029960145.1 Pseudomonas sp. PS01299
TAGAAAGGTGGATGGCAGCTTTGCTCCCACTCGTGCTTTAAACACCGCGGACTCACAGCTTGCCATCCACCCCTCTCACCCCAGAGTTTATTCCTTTACTCAGACACAAGCGGGCTTGCTCGCGAAGGCGTAGTGTCAGACACCATTGATGTCGGATGACACAGCGCTTTCGCGAGCAAGCCCGCTCCCACAGGGGATCTGTGTTGGATTCAATCTATCTGCCAGGCACAAAAAAACGGCCCGAAGGCCGTTTTTTTGTTCAGCGAAAAGGATCAACCGCCGAGGTACGCCTCGCGCACTTTCGGGTCGGTCAGCAGCGCTTCACCGGTGCCTTGCATGACCACGCGGCCGTTCTCCAGAACGTACGCACGGTCAGCGATTTTCAGCGCCTGGTTGGCGTTCTGCTCGACCAGGAACACCGTTACACCGTCCTTGCGCAGCTGTTCGATGATGTCGAAGATCTGCTGGATGATGATCGGCGCCAGGCCCAGCGACGGCTCGTCGAGCAGCAGCAGTTTCGGCTTGCTCATCAGCGCCCGGCCGATGGCGAGCATCTGCTGTTCGCCGCCGGACATGGTGCCGCCGCGCTGGTTGAAGCGTTCTTTCAGGCGCGGGAACAGGCCGAGGACCTTGTCCATCTGCTCCTGATAGTCGCCCTTGTCGGTGAAGAAGCCGCCCATGGACAGGTTCTCTTCGACGGTCAGCCGGGCGAATACCCGACGACCTTCCGGCACCACGGCGATGCTCTTGCGCATGATCTGCGACGAGTCCTGGCCGACCAGCTCCTCACCCATGTAGCGGATGCTGCCGCTGTGCGCCTGCGGCGAACCGCAGAGCGTCATCAGCAGCGTGGACTTGCCGGCACCGTTGGCACCGATCAGGGTCACGATCTCGCCCTGGCGGACTTCGACGTTGACGCTGTGCAGGGCCTGGATCTTGCCGTAGAAGGTGGAAACGTTTTCGAACTGCAGCATTTACGCTTCCCCCAGGTAGGCTTTGATCACTTCAGGATTGTCGCGGATCTGTTCCGGCGTACCGTCAGCCAGAGGTGTGCCCTGGTTGATCACGACGATGTGGTCGGAAATGCTCATGACCAGTTTCATGTCGTGTTCGATCAGCAGCACGGTGACGTTGTGCTCTTCACGCAGCACGCTGATCAGCGCCTTGAGGTCTTCGGTTTCCTTCGGGTTCAGACCGGCGGCCGGTTCGTCGAGCATGAGGATCCGCGGACGGGTCATCATGCAGCGGGCGATTTCCAGACGCCGTTGCTGACCGTAGGCCAGGGTCCCGGCGGTACGGTTGGCGAACTCTTTCAGATTGACCTTTTCCAGCCAGTATTCGGCATATTCCATGGCCTCGCGTTCGCTCTTGCGGAACGCCGGGGTCTTGAACAGGCCGGACAGGAAGTTGGTGTTCAGGTGACGGTGCTGGGCGATCAACAGGTTCTCGACCGCCGTCATGTCCTTGAACAACCGCACGTTCTGGAAGGTGCGCACCACGCCCTTGAGGGCAATCTTGTGCCCCGGCAGGCCCTGGATCGGCTCGCCGTCCAGCAGGATGCTGCCGCCCGAGGGCTGGTAGAAACCGGTCAGGCAGTTGAACACGGTGGTCTTGCCCGCGCCGTTCGGCCCGATCAGCGCCACCACTTGTTTTTCCTTGACGGTCAGGGCCACGCCATTGACCGCCAGCAAGCCGCCGAAGCGCATGCTCAGATTTTCAACCTTAAGGATCGGGCGGCTCATTTTCGCATCTCCGCTCTTAGTTTAAGTTCTGGGCGTTGCATCGGCAGCAGACCTTGTGGACGCCAGATCATCATCAACACCATCAGCGCACCGAACATCAACATCCGGTATTCGCTGAACTCACGCATCATTTCCGGCAACAGGATCATCACCACGGCCGCGAGAATCACGCCCAGCTGCGAGCCCATGCCACCCAGCACGACGATGGCGAGGATGATCGCCGACTCGATGAAGGTGAACGATTCCGGCGTCACCAGACCCTGACGGGCAGCGAAGAAGCTACCGGCGAAACCGGCGAAGCTCGCACCCAGGGTGAACGCCGACAGCTTGATGATCGTCGGATTCAGACCCAGTGCACGGCAGGCGATTTCATCTTCACGCAGCGCTTCCCACGCACGGCCGATCGGCATGCGCAGCAGGCGGTTGATGATGAACAGCGCTGCCAGCGCCAGCAACAGGGCAACCAGGTAGAGGAAGATCACCTTGTTGATCGAGTTGTATTCGAGGCCGAAATATTCGTGGAAGGTTTGCATGCCTTCCGCCGCTTTACGTTCGAAGGTCAGGCCGAAGAACGTCGGTTTCTCGATGTTGCTGATGCCGTTCGGGCCACCGGTGATGTCGGTCAGGTTACGCAGGAACAGACGAATGATTTCGCCGAAACCGAGGGTCACGATCGCCAGATAGTCACCGCGCAGACGCAACACCGGGAAGCCCAGCAGGAAGCCGAACGTCGCCGCCATCAGGCCGGCAATCGGCAGGCAGATCCAGAAGCTCAGGCCGTAGTAGTGCGACAGCAGCGCGTAGCTGTAGGCGCCGACGGCGTAGAAGCCGACGTAACCCAGGTCAAGCAGACCGGCCAGACCGACGACGATGTTCAGACCGAGGCCGAGCATCACGTAGATCAGGATCAGCGTGGCGATGTCCACCGCTCCACGGGAGCCGAAGAACGGCCACACCAGTGCACCGAGGATCAGCGCAATGATGATGTAGCGTTGCGTGGTCGGCAGGGTCAGGAAGTTGCTGGCCTTGGCCGGGATCAACGGCAGGCCCGGCGAAGATTTCCACGCCTTGCTGATCTGCTGGTTGAACAGCACCCGCAGGAACATCAGCACCGAGCACACGGCGATGGTCGCCAGAATGGCCGGGCTGGTGCCGTGCACTTCGAGGTTGATGCCGACGATGGTCAGTTTCAGACCGAGTACCGGGTAGGCCACGGCCCACACCAGCAAGGCACTGAACAGTGCCTGTTTAAGATTCCTAGTCATACTTTCTCAACCTCCGGACGGCCCAGAATGCCGGTCGGACGGAACAACAGCACCAGAACCAACAAGCCGAAAGCCACGACGTCCTTGTACTGGTCGCCGAAGATATCGGCGCCAAAGGCTTCCGCCACCCCAAGCACCAGCCCGCCGAGCATGGCGCCGGGGATGCTGCCGATCCCGCCGAGTACCGCAGCGGTGAAGGCCTTGAGGCCGACGAGGAAACCGGCGTTCGGGTTGATCACGCCGTACTGCATGCTCAGCAGCACGGCAGCGACGGCTGCCAGCGCAGCACCGATGACGAAGGTCAGGGCGATGATGTTGTTGGTGTTGATGCCCAGCAGGTTGGCCATCTTGATGTCTTCGGCGCAGGCACGGCAGGCGCGACCCAGGCGAGAGCGGGAGATGAACAGCGTGAGGCCGAGCATGGCGACCAGGGTCACCACGAACACCACGATTTGCATGTAGGAAATCAGCACTTCATGTGCGCCACCTGGCCCGATGGAGAAGTTGCCGGGGATCAGGTTGGGGATGGATTTGTCCTTGGAGTCTTGCGCGAGCAGAACCGTGTTCTGCAGGAAGATCGACATACCGATCGCGGAAATCAGCGGAATCAGACGGTTGCTGCCGCGCAGGGGGCGGTAGGCGATCCGTTCGATGCTGTAACCGTAGGAACTGGTGACGACGATGCTCGCGATGAACGCGGCGGTCATCAACAGCGGGACGTTGTCGATTCCCATCATGGCCAGCCCGGCGATAGCGATGAACGCCACGTAGGAACCGATCATGTACACCTCGCCGTGGGCGAAGTTGATCATTCCAATGATGCCGTAAACCATCGTATAGCCGATGGCGATCAGGGCATACGTGCTGCCAATGGTCAGGCCATTAACCAGCTGTTGGAAGAAGTGATAGATGTCAGGCATTACAACGCTCCTAAAAACCTGATACGCATTTCACTGGTGGAGTCATTTTCCCGCCCGGCCCCGTGGATCTTTATCCACTTCGAATCCGGGTTTTGCCAGCGAACCGCTGATGACGGTTTTGAGATTTTCAGGTGGGGAGACTGGCGGATCACGCCAGCGCGGCCCATACATTCGTAAAACAAAGCCCACGGCACGCCGTGGGCTTTATTGGCAGTCAGTCAGGGCGCGCCTTACTGAGGCGAAACTTCAGTTTTCGGTTTGCCGAAGTGCCACTCGTAAACCACGAATTTGAAGTCCTTCAGGTCGCCCTTGGCGTCGAAGCTCAGGTCGCCGGTAGGGGTTTTGAAGGTGCCGGCGTGGATGGCTTCGGCCACTTTGGCAGGGTCTTCGGACTTGGCTGCCTTGATGCCTTCGGCAATCACTTCAACCGCCGAGTAGGAAGGGAACACGAACGGGCCGCTCGGGTCTTCTTTCTTCGCCTTGAAGGCATCAGCCAGGGCAACGTTGGCCGGATCCTGGTCGAAGGATTTCGGCAGGGTCACCAGCAGGCCTTCGGAGGACTCTTTGGCGATCTGCGAAATGGAGTCGTTACCCACGCCTTCCGGACCCATGAACTTGGCTTTCAGGCCTTTTTCCTGGGATTGACGCAGGATCAGACCCAGCTCCGGGTGGTAGCCGCCGTAGTAGACGAAGTCGACGTTAGCTTGCTTGAGCTTGGCGATCATCGAAGAGAAGTCCTTGTCGCCGGCGTTGACGCCTTCGAACACGGCGACTTTCACGCCTTTCTTTTCCAGGGTCGCTTTAACGGCGGTGGCGATGCCTTCACCGTATTGCTGCTTGTCGTGCAGTACAGCAACGATTTTCGGCTTCACGTGGTCGGCAATGTAGTTACCGGCGGCAGGGCCCTGGGCGCTGTCCAGACCGATGGTGCGGAAGACCATTTTGTAACCACGAGCGGTGATGTCCGGGCTGGTGGCAGCCGGGGTGATCATGATCACGCCTTCGTCTTCGTAGATGTCCGAAGCAGGCTGAGTGGAGCTGGAGCACAGGTGACCGACCACGAACTTGACGCCGTCGTTGACGACCTTGTTCGCGACCGCAACGGCTTGTTTCGGATCGCACGCGTCATCGTATTCAACGGCTTCGAGTTTCTTGCCGTCGACGCCGCCCTTGGCGTTGATCTGCTCGATGGCCATTTTCGCGCCACTGAACTGCATGTCGCCGTATTGGGCTACAGGACCGGTTTTAGGGCCGGCGATACCGATCTTGATGGTGTCAGCGGCGAACGAATGGCTGGCAACCCCGGCCAGAACCATAGCGGCAAACAGTTTGGAAATCTGCTTAGTAGCCTTAGTCATAGTGCTCCACTCTTACTGTTGTAATTTTTTTGAGTTCTGGCGCCGCAGCAGCAGAACCGGGTCAGATATCTTTGCGATACCCTCCGGAAATGCCCCCGGCAACTGTACCGGTACAGTGTAGAGCGCCGGTTGTTGGCCTGGGAAGCAGGCGCCGAGGGGCAAAACTTGGGGGTGTCGCATTTTTGAATGAAAAAGACAGAATTGCGGCGGGGCTTTCGTGGGCATATATCCCAAACACCAGCATTCCTTGGCGTTCCTGCTCTTTTCGTTCGGTGAAGCCATTTGCAACCGGGTTTTTCTGCCGGACCACCGACGTTATCATTCGCGTCGATTTCTTTTCCGGACAGTCCCATGAATCAAGAACCTAGCACCCTCTATGCCAAGCTGCTTGGTGAAACCGCATCTATTACCTGGAAAGAGCTGGAGCCGTTCTTCGCCAAGGGTGCCCTATTGTGGGTCGACCCGGCTCTGGATTTGATCGCCGCCGCCGAGGCCGTGGCCTCGGATGATGGCGAGAAAGTCGCCGCCTGGCTGGCCGAGGACAAGGTCGCCAAGCTGTCTGAAACGCGGGCGCTGGATATTTTCGAGCGTGATCCAGCGCTGTGGGCGGTGGTGGTGAGTCCGTGGATTCTGATCCAGGAAAGGGCGGTCGCCTGAGCTCGCGCACCTTTGTAGTGCGTGAGACCATCAGCGAAAAGTGTGTAGCCGAGTAGCGTGATGGCACGTTGCCGTAGAGAAAGGCCACAAGCGTGGGTGGCCTCACGGTGACGTAAACGTAACGGGAACAGTTTATTGAGCAGCCGGAGGGCTGCTTAATTGTTTCTGGATATTGGAAGGGCTGAGATTTTCAGGGAATTTGAGGGCCCCATCGCGAGCAGGCTCACTCCTACAGGGGAACGCATTTCAACTGTAGGAGTGAGCCTGCTCGCGATAGGGGCAACTCGGATCTGGATCAGACCGAGTAAGTCTTCCCGGTATGGTTATTCAGCGAAATAACCTTGGTCTTGCCGATCCGGTGACGGTAGATCTCGCGCAGGTACTTGATCGACTTCTTCACGCAATCGCGCGACAGGCGAATGTCGTTGATCGAGACGAACTTGTCCTTGTCGTTGATCAGCTCGCGGTACTTCTTCTCGTACATCGGCTTGATCGCGTACCAGTTGGTGTCGAGGATCTTCGCCGGGTTCTCGAACTCGTTGAGCAGATCGTCGATGCGGTCTTCGTCGAACTCTTCATTAATGATGAAGTCGAGGATCGAGTTGTCCAGAGTCTCGTCAAAACGGTACGGGGTCTTGGCGAAGCAGCGCTTGATGAACGCCACGATCAACGTCAGGAAGTCGTCCGACAGGCACGGGCTCTTGGCGATCAGGGTGGTCAGCGACAGGTTGGCCGAAGCGCCGATCACCAGCGCATAACGCTTGAGCGTGGTGTTGGGGAACAGGCTGTTGAGGTGGGTCTTCAACCGGTTCAGGTCCATGTACGACAGTTTGTAGTCCTTCGGCAGCGAGACGATCGACACCACCGACGAGCAGTTCTTGAAGAAGTGCAGGTCGTGCAGCGCGGCGGCGTCGTAGCCGGAATTCTTGTACTGCTCCAGCGAGGCGCGATAGCGCTTGGATTCGATCGGCAGCAGGCTGATGCCTTCGATGGCCTGGGTGACCTTGTTGAAGTGCGGCAGGTCGATCGAACGGAAGAACAGGTCATCGATGTTCAGACGCTGTGGCTCTTTGTCGAACACCTTGAACTTGTCGCTGCTCGGCGGCGGGGTTTCCGGCACCACCGATTCGGCGTAGGCAATCGCCACCGGGCCGGCCAGACTCATGAACAGGTCGTTGGCGTCCAGGCGAATGGTTTCGCCGATGTCGATGCCGGCGCGACGGAAGTAGTTCTGGTCGTAGTCGGTGGTCACCGCCTGCGCCGTCAGAATGTTGAAGATCTGTTGCGAGATGTACTGGTTGGCGTGCTTCTCCATCGCATTGACATCAATGTTCTGGATGTTGCCGTCATCGCTTTCTTCGGCGTAACGCATGATGTCGTTGGAGATCAGCATCATCGCGTTCCATGGGCGGATACGGCCCATGACGCTGGCTTCGCTGCTGTCTTCATTGGCGAAGTTGTAGGAGAAATCCCATTCTTCCGACAGGTATTTGCACAGCAGGCGGCCGGCGTTGATGTGCAGCGCCTCGGACATTTCACTGCGGTGGTCGGAAATGTTCGGCAGCACGCAGATGCCGCTGGTGAAGATCGGCTCGAACACGAACGAATGCCCGCTCTTGCCGTCGTGTTCGTCCATCGGCTTGGTGTCGAACGTCTTGTTCATGTACGAGTGCTGCTGGGCCAGGCCGAATTCCGAGGCCATGCCCGAACCGGTACCGCCGCCGGCACTGAAGATCGAGAAGTACAGGCGCGACTGGTTGGCCTTGATGCCGCAGCTGTCGATCAGGTACGAGTGGATCATTTTCCAGTCAGGGCTGGAGAAGCGCTGGGTGTCCTTGTTGAGGATGATCTTCGCCAGATACTGGCCGAGGATCGGCGCGTTACCGGCGCCACCGGCGTGGACTTCGGACAAGTCCATGATCTTCATTTTGCTGTAATCGCGCAGGAAGCCGCTTTTCTCGCCCTTGCGCGAGAAGCGGATGCGCCCGGCGATGTCCTTGTCGAGGTCGCCGAGCATCACCAGCGGTTCGACGAGGAACACCGGTTTGCTCGACTTGTTGGTGCCGATCCGCAGGTTGTTTTTGATCCACTGCGCCGGGCTGTAGCCCTTGTCGGCCAGACGGCGGTCAGCAGCGCGGTCTTCGTTGTTGAATTCGTTGAGGTAGAACTTGCGCGCGTTGTACACCAGCTCCGCGACGTCGAGTGCGATGTTCGAGCCGCAGCGACCGAGGCCGATCAGGCACACCGACGGAAACTCCTGATCGTTGTGCTGTTCGTTGTCGCCTTCCAGGTGCGGTGGACGCGGGAACACCAGATCACGCAGGCCATCGAGGTTGTCGAGGATGCGGTCGGTGTTGGTTTCGGTGTAGTACAGATATTGCTGAGTGCCCAGCGGGCGCGAGGGAGGCAATGGCTTCGATGATGACGGGCTGTTTGCGGCAGGGCTCAGGGTCAGATCGGATACCGCAGTGGCGGGATTGTTTTTAGAAGTCATTGTGCGCCATATACCTGGACTGGTTGGTCCGCTGACCAGTGTCAGCGAGCCTCACGGAATAAGATCTCGCGTCTTTTATTGCGCGAATTTGGCCCGGGCGTCAGGGGCTTGGCCTGATCGTCGCACGGGGGAATCCTTTCCTGATCGCTCATGAATCGGCCATTATTCAGTGATCTTTAATCAAAAAGAGGCGAAATGATGTCAACGCTCCCTTCGTTGGGTTTTGCCGGAATCGGCCTGATGGGCCTGCCGATGTGCCGCCGTTTGCTGGCTGCCGGCTACCCGTTGACCGTGTGGAATCGCAACCCGGCCAAGTGCGCGCCACTGGTCGAAGCTGGCGCCCGGCAGGTGGCAAGCCCCGCTGAACTGTGCGAACACGCGGACGTGGTGATGCTCTGTCTGGCCGACACGGCGGTGGTGCGCGAGGTGGTGTTTGGCGCCGGGGGTGTCGCTGAAGGTGCGAAAAGCGGCCAGTTGCTGGTGGACTTTTCCAGCCTCGAACCGACCGCTACCCGCGAATTGGCCACCGAGTTGGCCGACAAGACCGGGATGAGCTGGCTCGACTCACCGGTGTCCGGCGGCGTGGTGGGTGCCGAGGCCGGCAGTCTGGCGATCATGGTCGGCGGCGCGGTGGCGGATCTGGAGCGGGTGCGCCCGGTGCTGCTCAACCTTGGTCAACGGGTCACGCACATGGGTGGCATCGGCGCCGGGCAGGTCACCAAGGCTTGCAACCAGATGATCGTCGCCTGTAATGCGCTGGTGATCGCCGAAGTAGTGGCGCTGGCCGAACAGGCCGGGGTCGATGCGAGCCTGATTGCCGAAGCGCTGGCCGGTGGTTTTGCCGATTCGAAACCGTTGCAGATCCTCGCCCCGCAAATGGCCGAGAGCCGTTTTGAACCGGTGAAATGGCACGTGCGCACGCTGCTCAAGGACCTCGATACCGCAGTGAAATTCTCCCGCGAACAAGGCTCGGCCACGCCGATCAGCGGATTGGCCGCACAATTGATGCGCCTGCATGGGGCGCAGGGCTTTTTGCAGAAGGATCCAGCGACACTGGTACAAATGTACCGCGCGCCAGACTCAACGGATTGACCGCGTGCGAGTGTTTGCGCTGATTGATTTCTTCCAGCACCGGGCGTAACTCGTCCAGCGGCACCGGGCGGCTGAGCAGGTAGCCCTGAATGAAATCGCAGCCTGAGCGCTCGAGGAATTCGTACTGTTCCAGGCTCTCCACGCCTTCGGTCACCACCTGCAAATGCAGGGTGTGGGCCATGACGATGATCGCCTGGACGATCTCCATGTCGGCGGTCGCCGTGGGAATGTCGAGGATGAACGAGCGGTCGATTTTCAGCGTATTGAGCGGCAGGCGCTTGAGGTAGGCCAGCGATGAATAGCCAGTGCCGAAGTCGTCGATCGACAGCGACACCCCGAGGGCGCGGATCTGCCGCAGCAGCACCAGGGTGTTGGCGATGTTGCCCATCAGCGCGTTTTCGGTGACTTCCAGTTCCAGCCGTTCCGGCGCAACGCCAGCGCTGCGCAGTGCGCTTTCGATCTCATCGGCCAGCTCTTCCCGGGCAAGGTTGAGCGGCGAGCAGTTCCAGGCGATTTTCAGGTCGTTGCAGCCATGCCGCGTCAGTTCGCCGAGGTCAGTGCAGGCCCGGCGCAACACCCAGTTATCCAGTTCGGCGATCAGGCCATTGGTTTCGGCAATCGCGATGAAGCGATCCGGGGCCAGCAAGCCATGCACCGGATGCTGCCAGCGGATCAGCGCTTCGAGTTTGGTCACTCGACCGGTTTTCAGTTCGAAGATCGGTTGGTAATACAGCGTCAGCCCGTTTTCTTCGCGCAGGGCCTGGCGCAGTTCTTCTTCCAGTTGCAGTTCGAGGCTGGCGCGGGTCTTCATGTTGGCACTGAAAAAATGCAGGCCGTTACGCCCGGCGCCCTTGGATTGATACAGCGCCAGATCCGCGTGCTTGAGCAGTTCTTCGCAGGTGGTGCCGTCGTCCGGGAACAGGCTGATGCCGATGCTGGTGGTCATCACCATACGGCGGCCGGCCAGTTCGATCGGCGCCTTCATTTTCAGCATGATCCGTTGCGCCATGTTGCGCGCTTCCTCACGTTCACGCAGGCTGATCAGGATGCAGAACTCGTCACCGCCGAAGCGGGCGACCACGTCTTCATGGCTGCGCACCGAGCCTTTGATGTGATTGGCGATGACTTTGAGCAGGGCGTCGCCGGCGTCATGGCCGAGGCTGTCGTTGATTCGCTTGAAGTGGTCGATGTCGAGAAACATCACCGCGAGCATGCCGCCCTCGCTGGTTTTCTGGTTGAGTTTCTCGGCGAAAAGCTGGTTGAAACCGCGGCGGTTGATCAGGTTGGTCAGCGCGTCGTAATTGGCCACTTGCTGCAATGACATCCGCGCCTGATCGAGCTGGCCGAGCAGGGCGTTGACCCGGCGCAGATCCTGCTCCTTGTTCTGCAGTTTCTTGTCGGCGAGTGCCGCGCTGATCGCGCTGCCGAGAATCAGCAGGATGATCAATGCGACGGTCAGGCCCAGTTGCAGGTAATTGGTTTCGCCACTCAGGGGCGGCACTGCGCCCTCGGGCACCACCAGATGCAACGCGGCCATGCCGGTGAAGTGCATGCTGATGATGCCGGCGCCGAGGATCACTGCGGCGGTGTATTTGAGCAACTGATGAAAACGGCCGCTGCCTTCACGCAGATAACCGGCGACCCACAGCGCGGCGAAGCTGGCGCCGATGGCAATCACGATCGACAGGCAGAACAGCAGCGGCTGGTAATACGCAGTGGCCACCGAGTGCATCGCCGCCATGCCGACGTAATGCATGCCGGCGATGCCCAGGCCAATAACGATGGCGGTTTTCAGGTATTGCATCAGCGAGGGTTGAGGCACGCTCAGGGTGTGCATCGCCAGCCATGAGGCGAGCAGGGCGATCACCAGGGAAAACAGGGTGGTGGCCAGTTCGTAATGGATTTCCAGCGGCGCCTGGAATGCCAGCATGGCGATGAAGTGCATGGCCCAGATGCCGCCAGCCAGACAGGTGGCGCCGATCCAGCGCCAGACCCGTTGCGAACCCGGATCTTCGGCGTGGCCAACCCGCTCGGCCATGTCGAGGGTGGCAAAACTCGCGGCGCAGGCGACCAGATAGGCCACCAGCACCAGCAAGGGATTGTGTGTGCAATCGAGAATGACCTGCCCGCTCTGCGGCAGCTCGGTAACAAACTGCAAACCAAGCCACTCCATAGCATCCCCGTCTGTGAAGTCGTCCCTGCTGCGTCAGCAACGCAGGCGAATGAGAGGTGTATAGAGGCGGTTTTTGCCATGCAAGCGGTAGTGGCACATTGGCGCCAACCATTTCGGCATGAGCGTTATAGCGATTGGCGCTAAACCATCAGGCGCTTTGGTCGTAAGGGATCTGATTCCATTCCGGTTCGAGCGGCGGCAAGCCGAAGCGGGCGCGCGCCTTGTCGCAATCGACATTCTGTTCGCCGTATTCCCAGGAAGCATCGAATTCGCGGCAGGGACTGGAGCGTTGCTCGTAAATCGAGCACTGCACGTTACTGCCCACTTCACCGATCAACGCCGTACACCGCGGCGATTTGCAGTCGGTGCCGTTCATCGCTACCCGACTGGGACTGATCTGCGTCACCAGTTCATCGGGCACCGTACCGCCGGAGGAGGCGCATTCACCCCAGAAAAAAGACACGCGAAAATGGGAACAGCAGGCACCGCAATTCAGACACGGACTGACTTCGGACATGGGGAGGGTATCAAAGGGGTTGATCGGCGAATCCGGACGGATCCGGCGGCTATTCTAGGCTTCGCCATGAACTTGGGAAGGGGGGCGCGAAAGTATTTTTTTGTAGCCGGGTTTTGCCGCGAACCCCCCGGTTTATGGGGGATTTCAGTGTTATCAAGGGCTTACGTTTCGTTACAGTGCCATGGCCCGTTATCAGGCTGACGAATGATCACAGACAGCCCCGGCAGGCCTGTCTAGATTGCAGGTTCCGGGCTCGGATGCGTCGGCAGTGAAGCCCACATAACAATAAAGAGACGGACCCATGCAGAACTCGACCCAAGCGGCGAATGCCTGGCGCATTCTGTTCCTGTTATTCCTTGCCAACCTGTTCAATTTCTTCGACCGCACCATTCCGGCGATCATCATCGAGCCGATCCGCATGGAATGGCACCTCAGCGATTTTCAACTGGGAATCGTCGGCACCGCGTTCACCCTGGTTTATGCGATCGCCGGCCTGCCGCTGGGGCGCATGGCCGATACCGGTTCGCGCAGCAAACTGATGGGCTGGGGCCTGGCGACCTGGAGCGCGCTGACGGCGGTCAACGGGCTGGTCGGCAGTTTCTGGAGTTTTCTGCTGGTGCGCATGGGCATCGGCATTGGCGAGGCCAGTTACGCGCCGGCCGCCAACTCGTTGATCGGTGACCTGTTCCCGGCGCACCGTCGGGCGCGGGCCATGGGTATTTTCATGCTCGGCCTGCCGTTGGGCCTGTTGCTGGCATTCTTCACCATCGGCGCGATGGTCAAGGCATTCGACAGCTGGCGCGCGCCGTTCTTTATCGCGGCGGTGCCGGGGCTGATCCTCGCGGTGTTCATGTTCTTCATCAAGGAACCCAAACGCGGCGCGGCGGAAACCGTGCAGGTGTCCCAAGAGAGAGTCGACAAGCCTATCCGCCGGGTGCTGGCGGTGCCGACATTCCTGTGGCTGGTGATGGCCGGTTTGTGCTTCAACTTCGCCACCTATGCCTGCAACTCGTTTCTGGTGCCGATGCTGCAGCGCTACTTCCTGATGCCGTTGCAGGAGGCGGCGGTGGCGACCGGCGTGATCGTCGGTGTCACCGGGTTGATCGGTCTGACCCTCGGCGGCTGGATCGCTGACAAGATTCATCAACGAGTCGCCAACGGCCGGCTGCTGTTTGCCGGCTTCAGCCTGATCATCTCGACCCTGTGCACCGCGTGGGCGCTGCACGCCGGACGGGTCGAGATCGGCGTGTTCGTCGCGGTGTTCAGCGTCGGCTGGCTGTTTGCCTATAACTTCTACACCTGCGTGTACACGGCGATTCAGGACGTGGTCGAACCACGCCTGCGGGCCACGGCGATGGCGCTGTTCTTTGCCGGGCTGTACCTGCTCGGCGGCGGTTTGGGGCCAGTGGTGGTGGGGGCCTTGTCCGATCATTTCGCCAAATCGGCGATGCTCTCGGCGGGGGCCGAGCAGGTGACTGAGGCGTTCAAGGCTGTCGGGCTGCATGACGCGATGTACCTGATTCCGGTGGCGCTGTTCTTCACCATGGTGTTTCTGTTTCTGGCGGCGCGGTGTTTTGTGCGCGATGCGCAGCGGATGAGGGAGGGGTTGGTTGCGGTGGTTGAGCCTGATGTTTCTGTGGCGACTGCATAACCGCCTTCGCGAGCAAGCCCGCTCCCACATGGGAACGCATTCCAAATTGTGGGAGCGGGCTTGCTCGCGAA
>NZ_JASCPO010000153.1:0-13907 GCF_029960145.1 Pseudomonas sp. PS01299
GGCGCGAAGCGGCCCTGAACCCATTGCATACGATATGTCAGTGGGAAAACGGTTGCAGGTTTGGGTTTGCTTCGCAACCCATCGGGGATAAATCCCCTCGCCACAGGGTTCACTCTCACTGGGCACAAAGGTAATTGAGTACCCCCATGATTTTCAGGACCGTGGCCAATGCATGAGCATCCGCTGCAACGCTTCTTCAAATCCCTGCGCGAACGACCGGTGTTTGCCTGGGAGCGCTATCAGATGCGCGATGTGCTGGTGATCGACCATCCGCTGTGTCAGGCGGTGTTCAGTCGGCAGGGCGCGCAGTTGCTGCACTTTCAGCCGCGCGGGCAGAAACCGTGGTTGTGGTGTGCGGCGAAGTGGCCGCACGTTGGCGCCATTCGTGGCGGCGTGCCGGTGTGCTGGCCGTGGTATGGCCGCCATCCGAGCGAAAACGCCTGGCCATCTCATGGCTGGGCGCGGCTGCTCGACTGGAAATTGCTCGACAGCAGCAGCGCCGAAGACGGCGTGCGACTGCATTGGCAATTGCAGCTGTGCGATTGGCAGGTTGACCTGCACGCGCACCTCGGTGAGCGCATGGAATTACGCCTGAGCACCGAGCATCAGGACGACATGCCGTGCCAATTGAGCCAGGCTTTGCACGCTTACTGGCGTATTGGTGATGTCGGTGAGATAGCGCTGTCTGGGCTCGAAGGCGTGCAGGGTTATGACCAACTGAGCCGCCAGTCCTGTCAGCAGGAAGGCGAGCTACGCGTCGATGGCGGTTGTCAGCGGGTGTTCCAGCACGACGGCGAATTACAGCTCAAGGATCACGCTTGGCAGCGCGAGTTGTGCATCGATACCGGTGATAGCGGCGATACCGTGGTCTGGCATCCTGGCTCGCGCCCCCTGTTGGGCGTGAGCTGGGATGAGGTGACGGAGTTTGTCTGTGTCGAAGCGGCGGCGGGCGGTACCGACAGCCTGCATCTGGCGCCGGGGGAGAAGGCGCATTTGAGTTTGCAGGCGTGGGCGGCGGCTTGAGTGCGTCAAGTTCACCGCTACCCTCACCCTAGCCCTCTCCCGGAGGGAGAGGGGACCGAATCGGGGATATTCGAGAGATTCACCGACCTGAACGAATGTCGGTGAATCCATAATCGACTCGGTGTTTCAGGTCGATGTACCGCGCAAGACACCTCGGTCGGCTCCCTCTCCCTCCGGGAGAGGGCTGGGGTGAGGGTGCTTCTGATCTTTAGTTGAATTCATCCCCAACCGGGTACCGGCTGGCATTCAAGCTCTCTTTGATCTTGCGCAGATGCGGCTGGAAGTCCACCCCGCGACGCAGCGTCATGCCGGTCGCCAGCACATCCAGCACCGTCAGTTGAATGATCCGCGAGGTCATCGGCATATAGATGTCGGTGTCTTCCGGCAGCGGAATGTTCAGGCTCAGGGTACTGGCCTTGGCCAGCGGTGAATTCTCGGCGGTCAGGCCCAGCACCGAAGCGCCGTTCTCCCGGGCGATGCGCGCCACTTCCACCAGTTCGCGGGTGCGGCCGGTGTAGGAAATGATCACGAACAGCTCACCGGTATGCGCCACCGAAGCAATCATTCGCTGCATCAGCACATCCGCATGGGCGGTGACGGCGAGGTTGAAACGGAAGAATTTGTGCTGCGCATCCAAAGCCACAGGCGCTGACGCACCGAGGCCGAAGAAGTGGATCTGCCGGGCCTGAATCAACAGGTCGACGGCGCGGCTGATCAGGTTCGGATCGAGCGCCTGGCAAGCGCTGTCCAGCGAGGCGATGGCGCTGCCGAAAATCTTCTGCGTGTACGCCTCGGGATTGTCATCGGCCTCCACCGCGCGGCTGACATATGCCGCGCCACTGGCCAGGCTTTGCGCCAGTTGCAGCTTGAGTTCAGGGTAGCCGCTGACACCGAACGAACGGCAGAAGCGGTTGACCGTCGGCTCGCTCACCGATGCGGCCTGGGCGAGGGCGGCGATGCTGAAGCGGGTGGCCTGCTGCGGGTTGAGCAGGATCACCTCGGCGACTTTGCGTTCGGCCTTGTTCAGCTCTTCAAGGCGACTCTGGATCTGTTCCAGTAAATTTCGCACGCGGTCCATATGGAATTCCTAATTCACCTGCGCAAAGGTGCGCCGGGCTATGCAAATTGGGCCTTTGATATGGCCCGTAACGGTGGCCTATCCTACTGGTGGCTCCGACCGACCACCACTCGGAATCTGCATTTTGCGAAAATGTTGTGGTTATTACTACATTTTCCCTTGAGTGATGCCTTGAAAAAAGGTATTTGTAGCTTAACTTGATAAAAGAACAAACATCATGCCTTCGATTACGGTTGAACCGTGCACCTTTGCCTTGTTCGGCGCTCTGGGCGATCTGGCCCTGCGCAAGCTGTTTCCTGCCCTTTATCACCTCGATGGCGCCGACCTGTTGCACGAAGACACGCGCATCATCGCGCTGGCCCGTGAACCCGGTTCCGAGCAGCAGCACATGGCGTTCATCGCCGCCGAATTGCGCCGTTACGTCGGCAAAGAGCTGGACGAGGCCGTGGCCGAGCGCTTTCTGGCGCGCCTGAGCTACCTGCACGTCGACTTCCTCAAGGCTGAAGACTATGTGGCGCTGGCCGAAGCGGCCGGCAGCGCGCAACGCATGATTGCCTACTTCGCCACACCGGCAGCGGTGTATGGCGCGATCTGCGAGAACCTGGCGAAAGTCGGTCTGGCAGAAAACACCCGTGTGGTCCTGGAAAAGCCAATCGGCTCCGATCTGGAATCCTCGCGCAAGGTGAACGACGCCGTGGCGCAATTCTTCCCGGAGAACCGCACCTACCGCATCGACCACTACCTGGGCAAAGAGACCGTCCAGAACCTGATCGCCCTGCGTTTCGCCAACAGCCTGTTCGAAACCCAGTGGAACCAGAATTACATCTCCCACGTGGAAATCACCGTGGCCGAGAAGGTCGGCATCGAGGGCCGTTGGGGCTACTTCGACAAGGCCGGCCAGCTGCGCGACATGATCCAGAATCACCTGTTGCAGCTGCTGTGCCTGATCGCCATGGACCCGCCGGCCGACCTGTCCGCCGACAGCATCCGTGACGAAAAGGTAAAAGTGCTCAAGGCGCTGGCACCGATCAGCCCGGAAGGCCTGACCACTCAGGTGGTGCGCGGCCAGTACATCGCCGGGCACAGCGAAGGCAAGTCCGTGCCGGGCTACCTCGAAGAGCCGAATTCCAACACCCAGAGCGACACCGAAACCTTCGTCGCCCTGCGTGCCGACATCCGCAACTGGCGTTGGGCCGGTGTGCCGTTCTACCTGCGCACCGGCAAGCGCATGCCGCAGAAACTGTCGCAGATCGTCATCCACTTCAAGGAACCGTCGCACTACATTTTCGCGCCGGAACAGCGCCTGCAGATCAGCAACAAACTGATCATCCGTCTGCAACCGGACGAAGGCATTTCCTTGCGGGTGATGACCAAGGAGCAGGGCCTGGACAAGGGCATGCAGTTGCGCAGCGGTCCGCTGCAACTGAATTTCTCCGACACCTGGCGCAGCGCACGGATCCCCGATGCCTACGAGCGGTTGTTGCTGGAAGTGATGAACGGCAATCAGAACCTGTTTGTCCGTAAAGATGAAATCGAAGCCGCGTGGAAGTGGTGTGACCAGTTGATCGCCGGCTGGAAGAAGTCCGGTGACGCGCCCAAGCCGTATGCGGCCGGGTCGTGGGGGCCGATGAGCTCGATTGCACTGATCACGCGGGACGGGAGGTCGTGGTATGGCGATATCTGATGTGAAACTGCCCGCGGGCGTGAATGCCCACGAATTCAAGAGCCCGGTGCTGTTGGCCGAAGGTCTGGCGCTGAACGTCGCCAAGCAGTTGAGCGATGCCATCGCTGCACGCGGCAACGCGGTGCTGGTGGTCTCAGGCGGTCGCAGCCCGGTGGCGTTTTTTCAGCACCTGGCCAAGCAGGAGCTGGATTGGTCGAAGGTCGTCGTGACCCTCGCCGACGAACGCTGGGTACCGGTCGAACACGCCGACAGCAACGCCGGCCTGCTCAAGCAGTATCTGCTCAAAGGCCCGGCCGCCAAGGCGCAGTTCCTCAGCCTCTACAGCGCGGCGGCCAACGTCGAGCAGGCTGCGGAACAGGCCGACCGTCTGCTCGCGGAATTGCCGCCGATCGACGTGCTGGTGCTGGGCATGGGCGATGACGGTCACACCGCGTCGCTGTTCCCCGACAGCCCGAACCTGACTGAAGCCTTGCAGGCTGACGGCAGCCGTCGCTGCTGGCCGATGCTGGCGCCGAGTGTGCCGCGTCAACGCCTGACCATGAGCCGCGCGCTGCTGGCTTCGGCGAAGCACAAGATTCTGTCGATTTCCGGTCAGTCGAAACTGACCACTCTGAATGCCGCACTGGCATCCGACGACGTCGCGGCCATGCCGGTGCGCGCGTTTCTGCAACCTACGTTAGAGATTTACTGGTGCCCATGAGCCAAGGATCAGCCGCTATGAAAAATCCATCCCCGACCGTTTCCATGGCGGACAAAGTTGCCCTGATCGACAGCCTCTGCGCCAAGGCGCGGATCCTGCCAGTGATCACCATCGCCCGTGAACAGGACGTGCTGCCACTGGCCGACGCTCTGGCCGCCGGTGGCCTGACCGCGCTGGAAGTGACCCTGCGTTCGCAGTTCGGGCTCAAGGCGATCCAGATCCTGCGTGAGCAGCGTCCGGAACTGGTGACCGGTGCCGGCACCGTGCTTGATCGCAACATGCTTGCAGCAGCGGAAGCGGCGGGTTCGCAATTCATCGTCACCCCGGGCATCACCCGTGACCTGCTCGAAGCCAGCGTCGACAGCCCGATTCCGCTGCTGCCGGGCATCAGCAACGCCTCTGGCATCATGGAAGGCTATGGCCTGGGCTATCGCCGCTTCAAGCTGTTCCCGGCGGAAGTCAGCGGTGGCGTGGCAGCGATCAAGGCGCTAGGCGGCCCGTTCGGCGAAGTGAAATTCTGCCCGACCGGTGGCGTCGGCCCGGCCAACATCAAGAGCTACATGGCGCTGAAAAACGTCATGTGCGTGGGCGGTAGCTGGATGCTCGATCCCGAATGGATCAAGAACGGCGACTGGGCGCGCATTCAGGAATGCACCGCCGAGGCCCTGGCGCTGCTGGACTAAACGTTTTACCTGACACTTCGTTGTGTGTTCTACGGCTTTACGGTGCGCTTGGTCGGTGCACCGTTTTTTTTTGCCCGGCAAAAATACTCATGGAAACGGCGCGACACATAGTTACCGCACCGCGGGGCTCGTGCGCCGTTAATCTGCGTTCATCTTATGGAAAAGAGAACGCGTCATGGAACGAGACACTTCAACCGCACCGTCACCATCGATCTATCAGTTGGCCCCCGAGCAGATCGCCGGGCCGTACTTTCGCAATCCCAAATTGCTGCGGCGCAACATCAGCGAAGGCGCCGAAGGGCTACCCTTGCTGCTGCGCCTGAGCATCGTCGACGCGATGACCGGCCAGCCGGTAAGCGGGGCACTGGTGGACATCTGGCACTGCAATGCACGAGGCGCCTATTCGGGGTGGAGCCGGATCAATCCGGATCTGGAGGTCGACTCCGATGCCATCGGCTCGGTGCCGCGCACCGACGATGACACCTATCTGCGTGGCAGCCAGTTCTGCGATCAGCAGGGGCGGGTGCGCTTCACCACCATCTATCCGGGGTTCTATGCCGGTCGGGCGCTGCACATTCATGTGGCGGTGCGCATGGTCAGCGGCAGTGAATATCTGGAGGAGCGCAACGTGGCCTGGGTCGGTCAGCTGTATTTCCCCGAAGTGGTGTCACGCGCGGTGCTCAATGCCCGTGACTATCGCGGGCGAGCCTCGACACCCTTGAACAATGCCGATGACAGCTACTACAGCAACATGCGCGGCGAAGATTCGACCCTGACCGTGTGGCCGATCGGCCGCGACTCTCACGAGGACGGCTTTTTCGGCCATTTGACCATCGGCATCGACACCTTTGCCGCCTCGTCGCAGATCAAACCCGAGGACTTCGACAAGTACACCGTGTGAACCGATCAACGCAGCTCGTTGAGTGCACGGGTCAGCAACTGCATGTCAGCCGCCGTGGTGGTCAGCCCCGGCGTGATGCGAATGCTCGGCCCGCTCGCTGCGCCGTTGCGTACCACGGTGAACAGGTTGTACTCGTTGAGCAGGCGCTCGACCATTGCCTGTTGATCGGCGTGGCGAGTGAAACGCATCGAGGTGATCCCGCAATACAGGCGCGGATCGTCCGGGGTCATCACCTCGATCCCCGGCAGGTGCCGCACCGCGCTGACCCACAGATTGCGCAGGTAATTGAGCCGGGCGCTTTTGGCCGCAGCGCCGCCGAGCGAGCGGTGCTCCTCGAGCGCCAGCGGCAGCGACATCAGCGCCGGAATGTTCGGCGTGCTGTACGGCGTGCGGGCGCGGATGTCGGTGGCCGGAAAGTGCATTTCGCCCATGTCCGGATCGATGTCGGCCAGGCGCTGCGGGGCGATGTACAGAAAGCCCAGGGTCAATGGCGCGCCAATCCACTTGTGCAGGTTAAAACCGGCGAAGGCGATGCCCATCGCTTCCAGATTGAACTCGATCTGGCCAAGGGCGTGAGCGCCGTCGAGGATGATGTCCACGCCATGCTGTTTCGCCAGTTCGGCGATGGCCTGCACCGGCATCACAAGACCGGTGCGGTGGGTAACATGGGTCAGGGCCATCAGTTTGAGTTTCGGATAGCGGATGAAGGCTTCGCGGTAACTGTCCAGCAGGCTGTCGAAACTGGCCGGGTGAGTGTGGTTGATCTCGATCACGTCGACGCCGCGATGGCGTGACAGCCAGCGCATGGCACCTTTGACCGTGTCGTATTCCAGGTCGCTGATCAGCACCTGATCGCCCGGAAGCAGGCGATTGTAATTGCGGATCAGCGATTGCAGCGCATCACTGGCGTTGCGCGTGAAAGCCACGCTCTGCGCGCGCACACCGATGGTCTCGGCCAGTTGCGCACGGATCTCCAGGCTGTCGTGCTGTTCGAAACGCTGGCGTACATACACCGAGTTGCTGGTGTTGATCAGCTCGATATTGCGCTGATAGTCCTCGATCACTGTGCGCGACATGCGCCCGAAGTAACCGTTCTCCAGGTTCAGCGGGCCGGTTTGCGCTTCGTAACGATCGGCGAAGGTTTGCCAGAATGCTTCGTCACGGGCGCGGCGGGTGTTGTCAGGCATGGTCGAGGCTCTAGGGAGGAGGGCGCTTCAGTGGCGCGGGGCAGGTTTGCCGTGTTTGGCGCGTAGTGGTTCGAGCAGATCCGACAGGCCGTTATGGTCGATTTCCTGCATCAGCGCCAGCAGTCCGCCGAGTTCGCCGTGAGGAAAACCCTCGCGGGCGAACCAGTTGAGGTAAGGCCCCGGCAGGTCGGCAATGATCCGGCCCTTGTACTTGCCGAAGGGCATTTCACGGGTGATCAACAGCTCAAGTTTTTCAGGATTCATCAGTGGCGATCATCTGGATTCAATCAGTCAGGAAAATACAGGCATTCTGCATGCAGGCCAAATGACAGATCATGCAAATAACCGTGATACAGATAGTTCAAATATCTTTAACTTATTGAAAAATAACGATTTATTTTTGAATGAAAAACTGGCACGCACACTGCAATAACCCTTGCATCTTCAACCAACCGCAAGGAATTGAAAAATGACTGACATGAATAAAGAAGCGATCTCTGTACTCAACGACCTGATCGAAACCTGCAAGGACGGCCAGGAAGGGTTCAAGACTTGCGCTGAAGACATCAAGCATCCAGAACTCAAAACCCTGTTCGTGACCCGTTCTGCCGATTGCGCGACTGCCGCCGCTGAACTGCAGGCTGAAGTGCGTAAACTGGGCGGTGATCCGGAAACCTCTACCAGCGTCAGCGGTGACCTGCACCGTCGCTGGGTCGACGTCAAAGCCATGTTCACCGGCAAGGACGAAGAGGCTGTGCTGAACGAGGCCGAGCGCGGTGAAGACCACGCCCTGAAGGCTTACCGTGAAGCCATCGAGAAAATCAACAAGCACGGCCTGGTCGGCATTCGTGACCTGGTTGAGCGTCAGTACCACGGCGTACAACGCAATCACGACCAGGTGAAAGCCCTGCGTAACCAGGCTCGCGCTCGTTCGTAAGCCACGCTGGTAAAACTGTGGGAGCGGGCTTGCTCGCGAATGCGCTGTGTCATGCAACGATGATGTTGCTGACATAACCGCTTCGCGAGCAAGCCCGCTCCCACTTTTGTTTTTTGTGTACCTGATGATCAGCCGATGCTGATCGCCGGCAGAGTCGGCAGGGTCACGGTCTGCTGCTTGCGCGGCGCCAGAATTTCGGCCTCGCCATCCACCACCAGCTCATCACGTTGGTTGAACACGCGAGTGGCGATGCGCACGCGAAACTTCGGCAGCTTCTCAAGGATTTCCAGGCGCACGGTCAGGGTATCGCCGATCTTCACCGGCTTCTGAAAACTCATCTGCTGACCGATGTAGATAGTGCCCGGCCCAGGCAGCTCGCACGCCACGGCGGCGCTGATCAGTGCACCGCTGAACATGCCGTGGGCGATGCGTTCCTTGAACATGCTGGCGGCAGCGAACTCGGCGTCCAGGTGCACCGGGTTGTGGTCGCCCGACATCGCGGCGAACAGCTGAATGTCGCGCTCTTCGACAGTCTTGCTGTAGCTGGCGGTCTGGCCGACTTCGAGGGCTTCGTAAGGGATGTTGGTAACCTGGGTCATCGGTCTTGATTCCTGTGACGGATTAAAGTGAATCCACAAAAAATTATTCGCTGCGATGGGGGCGGCGATGGCTTAGCGCCTGGTCGATCCAGGTCAGCACATCGGCAATCACTTCGTCGCGATTGGTTTCGTTGAACAATTCGTGCCGCGCCTGCGGGTAGATCTTCAGTTGCAGGTTCTGGCTGCCGGCCGAGCGCAACGCTTCGGCCAGATCTGTCAGACGCTTGCCTTCGCTCACCGGATCACATTCACCGCCGATCACCAGCAGCGGCAGGCCCGGGTCGATCTGGGCGAGATTGGACGCTTTGCTGATCTGCTGCAAGCCGCCGAGCAAGTCGATCCACAATTGATTGGTGCAGCGGAAGCCACACAACGGGTCGTTGGCATACAGATCGACCTCGACCGGGTCGCGGCTCAGCCAGTCGAACGGCGTGCGCGCCGGTTTGAATTTTTTGTTGAACGAGCCGAACGACAACCACTCGATCAGCGCACTGCGGCCCTTGCCACCCTGACGCAGTTTTTCGAAACGGGCGATTTGTCGCGCCGCGCCGTAAAGCGCCACCGGCTGGAAGTTCGAACCGCTGAGAATCGCCCCGTGCAGGCTGGCGCTGTGATGCAGCAGGTAACCCTGAGCGAGGTAGCTGCCCATGCTGTGCCCGAGCAGGATGATTGGCACGTCGGGATGCTGCTGGCCGATGTGCTGATTGAGGCTGGCCAGATCGCCGATCACCTTGCACCAGCCGTCGTCATCGGCGAAATGCCCGAGCGTCCCGTGTTCGGCGGTCTTGCCATGGCCGCGCAGATCCGGGGCGTACACACCGTAACCTTGTTCGCAGAACGCATTTGCCAGCCGCTCGTAGCGCGCGCTGTGTTCGGCCATGCCGTGGGCCAGCAGGATCAGCGCTTTCAAGGGCGCGGCGGGCAGCCACTGGTTGACGAACAGGCGGCTGCGGTCACTCGCGTCCAGCCAAAAGCCTCGGTGGATCATGACAATTCCTTTTTATCGAGCGGTAACGGCCCGCAGTCGTTGCATTGTATAGCGCGTCCGATCAGCTCACGCCACGGCAGGAAGATTCATACGATCAATGTCGCCATCGCCCATATTTGCCTCAATGGCCATAACTGCTAGTGTCCGTGAAGCTCCGCTTTTTGCTTTGTGCCCTCAGGGATCAGCGCGAAACCACAGAAAAGCGGCTCCCGGATCGATTCAGGTAAAGAGGACAAGAACAATGCAACCTGATTTCTGGAATGACAAACGCCCCGCCGGCGTACCACTGGACATCGACATGGGCGAGTTCAAGTCGGTGATCGAGGTGTTTGAGCGTTCCTGCAAGAAGTTCGCGGACCGTCCGGCCTTCAGCAACATGGGCGTGACCCTGACCTACGCGGAACTCGAGCGCCACAGCGCAGCGTTCGCCGGTTACCTGCAAGCCCACACCGATCTGGTGCCGGGTGATCGCATCGCGGTGCAGATGCCCAATGTGCTGCAGTATCCGATTGCCGTGTTCGGTGCCTTGCGCGCCGGGCTGATCGTGGTCAACACCAACCCGCTGTACACCGCGCGCGAGATGCGCCACCAGTTCAAGGATTCCGGTGCCCGCGCGTTGGTGTACCTGAACATGTTCGGGCAGAAGGTCCAGGAAGTGCTGCCGGACACTGACATCCAGTACCTGATCGAAGCGAAGATGGGCGACATGATGCCCACCGCCAAGGGCTGGCTGATCAACACCGTGGTCAGCAAAGTGAAGAAAATGGTCCCGGACTATTCGCTGCCGCAGGCGATCTCGTTCAAGAGTGCGCTGCGCCTGGGCCGTGGTCTGGGGATCAAGCCGGTGAAAGTCGGTCTCGACGACATCGCCGTGTTGCAATACACCGGCGGCACCACCGGCCTGGCCAAGGGCGCGATGCTGACCCACGGCAACCTCGTGGCGAACATGCAGCAAGTGCGCGCCTGTCTTGCACAGTTGGGGCCGGACGGTCAGCCGCTGCTGCGCGAAGGGCAGGAGGTGATGGTCGCGCCGCTGCCGCTGTACCACATCTATGCCTTCACCGCGAATTGCATGTGCATGATGGTATCGGGCAACCACAACGTGCTGATCACCAATCCGCGCGACATCGCAGGCTTCATCAAAGAGCTGAAGAACTGGCGCTTCTCGGCGTTGCTCGGACTGAATACATTGTTCGTCGCGCTGATGGAGCACCCGGACTTCAAGACCCTGGATTTCTCCAGCCTCAAGCTGACCAACTCCGGCGGTACCGCGCTGGTCAAGGCCACCGCCGAGCGCTGGGAGCAGATCACCGGTTGCCGCATCACCGAGGGTTACGGCCTCACGGAAACGTCGCCGGTGGCCTGCACCAACCCGTATGGCGAAAAGTCGCGTCTGGGCACGGTCGGTCTGCCGGTGCCGGGTACGCTGCTGAAGGTCATCGATGACGAGGGTGTCGAGCAGCCGATGGGCGAGCGCGGCGAGTTGTGCATCAAGGGCCCGCAGATCATGAAAGGCTACTGGCACAAACCCGAAGCCACCGCCGAAGTGCTGGATGCCGAGGGCTGGTTCAAGTCCGGTGATATCGCGGTGATCGACCCGGACGGCTTCGTGCGCATCGTCGATCGCAAGAAGGACATGATCATCGTCTCCGGTTTCAACGTGTACCCCAACGAGATCGAAGACGTGGTGATGGCCCACCCGAAAGTCGCCAACTGCGCGGTGATCGGTGTGCCGGACGAGCGTTCGGGCGAAGCGGTGAAGCTGTTTGTGGTGGCGCGGGAAACCGGGGTCAGCCTCGAAGAACTGAAGGCGTACTGCAAAGAGAATTTCACCGCTTACAAGGTGCCGAAACACATCGTGCTGCGTGAGTCGTTGCCGATGACGCCGGTCGGGAAGATTCTGCGGCGGGAGTTGCGCGATATCGCGTAGAAGTCCTGGAAGCGAAAAGATCGCAGCCTTCGGCAGCTCCTACATTGGAACTCATTCCCTGTAGGAGTTGCCGCAGGCTGCGATCTTTTGCTTTCAAGGCCCGGAAAACCGGGGCTTTCAAGGGTGTATAGGATTTTTGCTCTAAAATGACTGCTGGAAAGTCTTGAGTCACCAAAGTGACCATGGAGGCCGCTTTTGGCTCTAGTCGGCCCTCGGCAAAGCTGCTACTCTCGGCGCGCTTTGTGACTTCTCGGCCTGTAGAAAAGCCAGATTCACCAATACAAAACACACACCAATAATAATCGCATCAAATGCGGTGAAGAATTCGCGTTGCTGAGGAGTGGGCTTCCATGATCGAAGACTTTTGGAAGGATAAATACCCGGCTGGAATTGCTGCCGACATCAATCCAGACGAGTACCCGAATATTCAGGCAGTGTTGAAGCAATCCTGCCAACGCTTCGCCAACAAGCCGGCTTTCAGCAACCTGGGCAAGACAATCACCTACGGTGAACTGTACGAATTGTCCGGTGCGTTTGCCGCGTATCTGCAACAGCATACCGACTTGCAGCCCGGTGATCGAATCGCCGTGCAACTGCCCAACGTTCTGCAGTACCCGGTGGCCGTCTTCGGTGCGATCCGCGCCGGGCTGATCGTGGTCAACACCAACCCGCTGTACACCGCGCGGGAAATGGAACACCAATTCAATGACTCCGGCGCAAAAGCCCTGGTGTGCCTGGCCAACATGGCGCACCTGGCGGAAGCCGTGGTGCCAAAAACCGGGGTCAAGCACGTCATCGTCACCGAAGTCGCCGACCTGCTGCCGCCGGTCAAGCGCCTGCTGATCAACAGCGTGATCAAGTACGTGAAGAAGATGGTCCCGGCTTATCACCTGCCCAAAGCCGTCAAGTTCAACGACGTGCTGAGCAAGGGCCAGGGCCAGCCTGTGGCCGAAGCCAATCCGCACAGCAGCGATGTCGCGGTGTTGCAGTACACCGGCGGCACCACCGGCGTGGCCAAAGGCGCGATGCTGACCCATCGCAACCTCGTCGCCAACATGCTGCAGTGCAAGGCGCTGATGGGCTCCAACCTCAATGAAGGTTGCGAGATCCTGATCACCCCTCTGCCGCTGTACCACATCTATGCGTTCACCTTTCATTGCATGGCGATGATGCTGATCGGCAACCACAACATCCTGATCAGCAACCCGCGCGACCTGCCGGCGATGGTCAAGGAACTGTCGAAGTGGAAGTTCAGCGGCTTCGTTGGCCTCAACACGTTGTTCGTCGCGTTGTGCAACAACGAAGGTTTCCGCAAGCTGGATTTCTCCAACCTGAAAGTCACCCTGTCCGGCGGCATGGCCCTGCAACTGGCCGCCGCCGAGCGCTGGAAAGCGGTGACCGGTTGCTCGATCTGCGAAGGTTACGGCATGACCGAAACCAGCCCGGTGGCCACGGTCAACCCGATCCAGAACATCCAGATCGGCACCATCGGCATTCCGGTGCCGTCGACCCTGTGCAAAGTCATCGACGATGCGGGTGTCGAGCAGCCCATGGGCGAAATCGGCGAGCTGTGCGTCAAGGGCCCGCAAGTAATGAAGGGCTACTGGCAGCGTCAGGAAGCCACCGACGAAATCCTCGACAGCGAAGGCTGGCTGAAGACCGGTGACATCGCGCTGATCCAGCCCGATGGCTACATGCGCATCGTCGATCGCAAGAAAGACATGATCCTGGTATCCGGTTTCAACGTTTACCCGAACGAACTGGAAGACGTGCTGGCGACCCTGCCGGGCGTATTGCAGTGCGCGGCCATCGGCGTGCCGGACGAGAAGTCGGGCGAGGCGATCAAGATTTTCATCGTGGCCAAGCCGGGCGTGACCCTGACCAAGGAAACCGTGATGGAGCACATGCGCGCCAACGTCACCGGTTACAAGGTGCCGCGTTCGGTGGAGTTCCGCGATGCGCTGCCGACCACCAACGTCGGCAAGATCCTGCGTCGTGAGTTGCGTGATGAAGAGCTGAAGAAGATCAAGGCCAAGTCCGCCGCCTGAAGCAAAAAGCCCCGCAGATGCGGGGCTTTTTGTTGGAGTAGGTGGTGGATCTGTAGTGACTGTGATGCCGCCTTCGCGAGCAAGCCCGCTCCCACATTCAACCGCGTTCCTCCAGTTGGAATACAGTCAAATGTGGGAGCGGGCTTGCT